>NZ_MOMD01000058.1:0-43476 GCF_001983015.1 Frankia sp. CcI156 | reverse complement strand
TGGCGGCACCGTCCAAGAACTACCGGTTCCCGACGAAACCGCAGGTCGCGATCCACTGCGTGCCCGCCGCGCGCCGCCTGGTCGCGCGCGCCGCCTGGTCGCGCGCGCCGCCCCCACCTTGTCCGGGCAAAGAGAAACCCCGGCCTGGACCCAGGCCGGGGCGCTCGTGGTCTCGGAGGGGTCAGCCGGCGGTCGGCACCGCCGCGGTCTCGTCGACGACGGCGAACAGGCCACCCTCGACATCGCGCCAGTCGCTGACGGGTCGGACGTCGAGGGTCGCGAGCAGCTTGTCGGCGCCCTCGCTGGGGGCGGAGAGGTCCATTCCCGATGCGATGGCAGCGCTGGCCGCCATGCTCAGCCCGGCCTCAGCTCCCGCCGCTGGCCGCGCCACCTGACCGGCTGGCCTTCGCCGCCAGAACGGCAACCCGGCACAGGACACCGGACGGCTGCGTCTCGGGCGCGGCGATCCGTGCCGGACGCCGAGAGTGACCGCATGAGCCGGTCGGCGTAGGAGTCCCGGCATTGCGCGAACCAGCCGCTCATGCATGACTACCTGTGGCGATGGACGCAGACAGCCAGGCTCGATTCATAGGTCAAAGCTATCTAGCCGGGTCGGAGGCTATTTACTCTGCGTGGTGGACCATGTGCACCAGCATCCGAATCGACTGATCTTGGTTGTAGGCCCTGAAATCGCCATCCGGCCGGTCGGCACTCGGGCGCTGACCAGGGCCGATTCCCAGTGACCGTCCGACCGGCAACATCGACAACCGGTTCGAACGTGCGTTCCGCAGACCTGGTGGTTCCTGGCACTTCCGCCCGTCTGCTGACCGTCATTGCGGGGGTTGTGGTGCGGGCGAGCGACCAGACATGCGCTGAGCCCGGGCCACGTCGCTACGGAGCCGGTCTTGCCGTCTGATCGAGTGCAACGAGAAGGCGTGCGCCGAATGCCGGGGCGCCGTGGGCACGCAGGTAGGTAGCGATGTCGTAGGCGGTCAGCGTGGGGCCGGATCTGCCGGTCCGGGCGGCGATGGCACGAACGGCCTTGACGACGAGGTCCGGGTGGAGGTCGAGTTCGTCAAGGAAGAAGTCGTCGAGGGACTGGCGAGTCAGGGGCATGGGAAGCGCGGCGGGTGGAAAGTCCGTGAGGTTGTCGGTAACGATCACGTCGGCTCGGCCGGCCATGGCGGCGGYGACGACGTGCCGGTCGTCGGGGTCAGGGAGTTCGATGGTCGGCACGAGCCGTTCCCAGCCGGTCACGGGGGCGTCCGGGAAGGTGGTCTTCATCTGCCGGAAGAGGCGGGTGAGGTAGGCATCGGCTTCTTCTGGTGACACGCCACGCTTGGCGAGCAGCGTGCGCAGGGTCCGTTCGAGCTCGTCCAGGATCTCGCTCGACCAGAGCGGCCGGTAGGCACCGGTGCTGGCGATCTCAAGCAGCATGTCGCGCGCCCTGCTGGGCACGAGGACGCAGGTGTCGAGTAGCGCTGAGAACATCCMGGTCAGCCTTCGGTCTTCTTGCGTGCGGCTTTCAGTGCCGCCCGGGTCTCGTCGGGGCTGACGTCGTAGAGGCCGAGACGCTCGGTATCGGCGACCATGTCGGCGAAGGCGAGGTCGGCGGCGTGGCGTTGGCGTCGGCGGTACTCCAGGAGGTCGTCGAGGCGGACCTTGCGGTGGCGGCTGGGCTTCTCGAACGGGATGGCGCCGCTCTCCAGCAGCCGAACCAGGGTGGTGCGGGAGATACGGAGCAGGTCCGCGGCTTCCTGGGTGGACATCGTCAGATGGTGCGGCGCCACCGTGACGGCTAGGCCCGCCTTCATCGCCGCGGCGACCTGCAGAAGGACATTGAACATCGGCTCGGGAAGCTCGACGCTGTGCCCGTCCGGGCCGGTGAGCCGAGGTCGCGGGTCGGCGGTCTGCCGGCCGCGGTCGCGAAGCGCGGCCAGGAAGTCGATGATCTCACCGGTGTCCTCGCCTGGCAGGTACGTCTCGTCGTGGAGCGGTTCGGGTCGGGTGGGTGAGGTCATGAACGGCCTCCAGGACGATCGGGGCGATCGGGGCGATCGGCATGCTCGTTTCGCTCGATTCTACGCCGACCATGCGCTGGTAGCTATCCACCGACGGCCACCGCGCCCATCCCCAGCTCGAACGAGGCACCCCGACGTCCGCGCGCCGTCGGATCAGTGCTCCGGAACATTCAGGACCAGAGGCCAAGGAGGGCTGCGTAGTCGCGGCGGCGGTTCGGTTGAGTGAGGATTTCGACGCTGTCGGTAGCCTGGTCGATCGCGCCGGGGAGATGGCCAAGCGGGCCGTCGGGTTGGTGTCCGAGCCGGGTGAGGAGGGCCCGCAGCCCCGGATCGCTGATCGCGTCGGTCAGCACGCGGGTGAGGCGTTGCGCGTCGAGTACCTGGATGTTTCGGGAGTGAAAGCGTCGCGGCGCGGGGTCGACGGGCTCGGCCAGACCGAGCCGGTTGGTGGCGGTGGCGAGGTGACTGGCCGCGGCGCACAGCGCTGCTTCGCGGTCCCGCCACCGCGGCGCATCGAGCGCGCGGCCCAGGTGCTCGCCGACCTGGTCCGCGAGGGTCAACTGCCCGAACGCGGTCATCAGCCATTTGCTGTACGGGGCCCAGCGGCATTCGAGGAGAAAGCCGATCCGGACGAGGTCACGGGCCAGGCGGGCGGCGAGTATGCGCGAGCCGAGGTCGTCGCCCCGGCTGCCGGTGCGGCCGATGAACGGTTCTTCCTGGCTGACCCGCAGCCAGCCGGCTGCCAGGACGTAGCGCCAGACGTCGTCTGGGTACCAGGCCAGCGCCCGGCGCCGCGCGGTGAGCAGATCGAGCGGGTCGTGCAGGACCACACCGGCTGTGAGACTGGCCAGGATCTGGGTCGGGGCCAGCAGCCAGTCCGCCAGATCCATCCCGTCGGCCGGGTCGACGCCGAGCCGGTCGACGAAGAACACCCGCGCAGTGGTCACCTCCACCTGGTGATGTGGCCAGCCGTCGTATCGGTCCCCGTCGGGATAGACAACCGGGAAACCGTCGAACCGCGCTGGCAGCCTCTCCATGGCGATCTCGATCGGCGTGGTATCGAGACCTGGCGGGACAAACAGCTGCACGCGGGGGCCGAAATCGTGGTCCGTGGAGACCTCGTCGTCGAAGCCGAGTACCTCGGAACCCTCACCGAGCAACGCGGCAGCGTGGGGCACGCCAGGGATCAGCGGCCGAACTGCCTGTTCGTAGAACCGTCGGCAAAGATCGCGACCGGACACGGCTCTGATCGTAGGGGCGACGGTGGGCTCCGATCGTCACATGGCTGGTCCGAGACCGCGGCTGTGCTGGGTTGCCGATCCGACCGCCAGTCACGCCGCGAGAAGAACCACCGCTCTCCAGGGGAGGTTGACTCAGTGCGCGGCATCGCTGTCTGGATCGCTTTTCCGGTCAGATCGAAGGCGTGGGCGTGCGCTCGTACAGCAGCACGACGCGGTCTTCGACAGGTTCGAAGCCGAGCCGCTGATACACGCTGTTGCTGGTCGGATTGGCCAGATCGGTGAACAACAGGACCTCGCGCGCTCCCGCTTCCAGCGCGGTCTGGCTCACCGCCGCTGTCACCGCCCCGGCGTAGCCTCTTCGCCAGAAGCCCGGCGGGGTATATACCGGCCCGATGCGGATCATCCCGCCTACCGGCCGGGTAATTCCGGCCACCGACACCGGCGCACCGTCGACCTCCCACAGGGTGAAGCCGCCATAGCTGAGACGGTCATCGACCCGCCTCGGGGCGTTGCCGGCGGCCGCACCGGTCTCTTCTTGGAACGCCGTGACCCAGGCCACGAGCAGGTCCTTGTCGGTTGCCTCGGCCGCACGAGGACGACCTGCGGGCTTTGGCTGGGGCGCTGCGAGGTCTCCGAGCCGATACAAACGCTCCCGGCGATGAAGAGATGGCGCGGCAGCTGTCCCCTGGTGCCAGGACGAGGCAAATGCGCTGGCCACCTGCGCTGGCGCATTTACCCCGGACAGCGGCCTTCCGCGCGGCCAGGACGCGACCAGCGACTCGACTGCCCGCGGCGGAACGGTCGTCAGAAGGACGGAATTCGGTGGGGTATGCACGAATGCGCTCTCGATGGGTCCGCCAGCCTCCAGCCACCAACCGAACAGGGGAGCCGCATCCCCGAATGCCGCCATGCCACGCGCTTGGAGCGTCTCGGCGACGGTGACCAACACGGTGTTCTCGGCCAGCTGGGACATCAGAAACTCGCCCGCCACCGCGAGAAACTCCTCAATGCTTCCGGTCATGAACCAGGCCACGCCCCATGGTCCCTGCTGGTGCCACGTCTGCGCACCCGGTTTTTCGCGAGCCGTCGGGCCAGCGGCTCTGACGCGCTTGCGGCGGCATGGCTGCCGATAGTCGAGTGATCTTCAAGCGTTAAGGCGGATGTGGCGGAGCTGGACGGCGAGTTGGCGTCCCTGTCGCACGAGTCGCCCTGATGTGTCAGGGCTGAGCGTGAACCCCGTGTGGCTTGCGACGTCATCCGCCACGGCGGAGATCGACAGGGTGTCGGTGGGGAGATGACGAGCGAACTCGGGAGYCCGCAGGACGTCGAGGGCACGGTCGAGCTGGCGGGCGCTGAAACTGCGGGACGTCTCACCGCGTCGGTGGATGCGGCGGATCATCGTCGTGCGGTCGGCAAGCAGCGTGACGTGCTCGACGCGGTGCCCGGCGGCGCGGGCCGAGGCCGTCAGCTCGCCGAGCAGGCCGGGGTCGAGGATGGTCATCGGCGCGATCACCGGGTCCTCGGGCCCTTGGAGAGCAAGGTGGAGCATTTCGCTGACCGCCTGGCGCCACAGGGGGACGTCGCGGAAGTCCATGCGCCGGGGCTTCGGGAGCATCCGGCGCATCGCGAAGCCGAGGTGCTCGGGGTCACTGATGAAGCTTCCGGGCAGTCTGCGGTGCAGGTTGTGGGCGACCTGGGTCTTCCCGACGGCGTTCGGACCGTTGATCCAGATGAGGGTCGGCACCAGCCGAAGAATAGTCAGGCACGGGCAGACCAACATCGCCCGCCACACGCCACGACGGCCGCCCGCAGTTTGACACAGCGAATGTGAACGGCCCGGGGGCTCGGCCAGCCTGTGTGGCTCTCATGTAGTGGCGGTCTCCGTGCACCGCGGCACGAGCAGGCCGCCGATCCCCAGGACGTCGTCGAGCAGCCGCCGCACACGCTCGACCTCGTCGGCGGTGCAGTCGATCAGTACCTTGACCTCCACGTCGCGCTTGCCCGGATCCGCCGTCACGAAGAATCCCACCACACCGGCGCCGGCGGCGCTGCCGCGGAAGACGTCCATACCGCCGCCGTCCGCGGCCACGGTGCCCTCCAAGTAGCCGTAGTCGACGGGGTACACGGCCCGCGGCACCCGCGGGTGCCTGCTGCCGGCCGGCGGTCCACCACCAGCCGCGAGGTGGCCACCAGTTCGTCGAGGTTGCCGAAGAAGTGTGCGCGGGAGGTGTCAGACATGATCTCCGCCGCCGAATCGAGGACGTCCACGAGAGAGGCCACAGACACGAAGCGGTCAGGGCCATGTACATTGTCCTGCCGGCTCACGGTCCCTGCCGGCTCACCCAATACGGCGGCGCCGGGGGTCCGGTCCGGGTCCGGGGCCACGACAATGGCGGACGGCATCTGGACGTGACTGTCCCCTTCATCCCTGTCCAGGCCCTCGGCGAACAGATTGCCCCGCACGTTCTTGGTGCTGACCCGGTCGCTGCCGGTGGCGACGACGGGTGTCGTCGCCGGAAGTCGCCGCTACGCAGTACCTCGACGAGGCGGACGCGGTTCGCACGGCGGCAAAGTGGTCGTCCAGCCGGGGCTCGAACCAGCGGCCGAGGTCCTGACCAGCACCGTTCCACAGAGCCGGACCTCAAAGTGATAGATCGCAAACCGCATTCGTCCAGGTCGGATGCATGATCAAAAAACTGGTGGACCATGTGTACCAGCATCCGAACCGATCGATCTTGGTTGCTGGCCCTGAAATCACTGTCCGGCCGGTCGCTACCCGGGCCCTGACCAGGGACGATGYCCAGTGACCGCGCCGACCGTAACATCATCTACCGAATCGAACAGGCGTTCCGTAGACCTGGCGGTTCCGGAGACTCCGGCCCGTCTGGTGACGGTCATCGTCGGGATCGTTGTCGGGTTGACGTTCCTGTTCGGCTTCGGCAATGTACTTGCCCTTGGCTTGCGTCTTGGCGTCCCGATCTGGGTGGCGCCGTTGGTTGCCYCGGCCGTGGATCTGTCGGTGGTCGCGCTTTTGCTCGGCACGCGGCACGTCGCCCTCCATGGCGGGCCCGTGGATGTGCTGCGAGCGGCACGGCGCATGCTCATCTTCGCTAGCACTGTAACGCTAGCGCTCAACATCGCGGAACCCCTGATCGCCGGGGACTACGGCAAAGCGGCATTTGATGCGGTTGGTCCGCTTTTGCTTATCGGATGGTCGGAAGTGGGCCCGGGACTACTTCAGGCCATGCGCCCAACCCCGTCTGATGGCCTGCCGGAAGGTGCACCCGCGGGCGGTGGCGCGCACGGTCTCGTGGCAGCCGAACCGCACGCGCAGCCAGAACGGCCTGCCACCACCGAGATGCGGCCGGCGCGAACGGGGCCGTCTCAGGTTGGTCGCAAGGCGCGCGATCAGGACCTGCTGCATCGGGCTCGGGCCGAGGACGTGCTGCACTGGCAGCAGTACCAGCGCCCGATCTCCGCGGAAACGCTGCGCAAGCGCCTTCATGTCGGTACTCCCACCGCGCGCAAACTGGTCGCGCAGCTACGCACCGACATCCACACCCAGATCGAAAGCATCTCCAGCCACCTCGACGGTATGCCCCAACCGGCCATGTGATCGACGGACAGGCGCCGATCCCGCGTTCACCGCGAGAGCATCGTGATCTCGGTGGGCGCGGGATCGCGGCCGAGGACAACGGGCCCACGACCGGCGCGGATCATCGCGGAAATCCACCGCGTCGGGTCCGCGGCAGACCAGGACAGGGCGGCGGTACGCCATCTCCAGTGTCGACTCCAGGACCCCGGCGCGCTGCTGGGCATTGTGTTGCTCGTTGTCGTGCTCGAAGGCGTCCTGGTGATTCTTGTGGGAGATTGGGCGCCCCCGATGGACTGGATTTGCGGCCCGTCTGGGGATGCAGGCGGCTCTCGGCGGGAGTCTGCTGTTTCTCGTCGCGTTGGTCAGCGCGACGACGAGGCTGATCATTTTCAGGCGTCGTCATCCTCGGTAGCGGTGGTGGGTCCGCTCACAGGGCGGCACACATATCGAGAGCCGCGACCGTCGGCCGGGAGGCCCGGTACTAACGATCGGGAGCGGCGGAACGAGCGGTACACGGCCCTGCTCGCTTTCTCGCCCCCCCTTGTGACTCCGGGCGGCTACCAGGTGAAGAAGTAGCTACACTTGGCTGATGGTGAGCCTGCCTGTGGTCCGCAACGAGGCTGGCTGACCGCGGAGCTGAACGGTAGAGCCGGCCGGCAGGACAGCGGCGATCTCCACCGACGGGTTGGCGCCGGTCTCGATGCGCAGGGCGCCGCCGTTGAACGTGATGCCGCCGTGAATGTTACCGGCTTGGATGATCGACCCGTCGACGGTGCCGCCGCCGACGTAGTTGCGGACGCCGCGATTGCCGGGTACGGGTTCGAGCGCGACCCCGATGCGGATTTCCGTCCCGTTGTCGACGACCGAGGCTGTGTCGAGGTAGCGGTCGGTGTCCGTGGCCGTGGCTGCCGAGAGGGTGATCTGTGCGCGGTCGGCGTCGCCGTCACCGACGAGGGCGACGTTCGTGCCAGCCGCAGCCAAGAAGAGCCGGATCGGCCCTGCCTCGGTAGCGGTCACAGTCCGTTGATAAGCCGAGGTCACACCTGTGACGATACCGTTGACGGGCGATCCCCAGGAGTGGGATCGGTGGCTGGGTGCCGAATCCCCGGTCCTCGGGACGAGCTCGTATCCCGCCCGCGTGGCGGGATGCAAATTTGCGGAGCGGTCGATGTGACGCGGTGCCAGACTCGGGCCCATGACCGATGACCCGTTGTCCCGACTGCGACAGTCGGTCGGCGTGAGCCGGGAGTTCGGCCAGGTCTGCGAAGCGGTCGCGGGCGAGTACATCGATGCAGGCACCGAACCTCCGTTCGACATCCCGTCGGCGGACTTCGCCACCGATCCCTGGCTCGGCTGTGCCGACCGCTACTGGCGGCGCCGTTTCCTGGCGGAGCCGACCGTCGAGGTCGCGGCCCGCTGCGCCCGCTGGCTGATCGACCACTGCCAAGATCAAGCGGTCCGAACGGAGATCGTCGAGAAATGGGCGTTGGGCTACGCGTTCATCACCCGGGACACCGTCGAGCCCGCGGCGGACGTCACCACAGCCACAGGCAGGATCGTGCGCGACAGCGCCGGCTCCGCTGAGGTGGCCTATTTCGCCGCGCTTTACCACGCAGGGAAGCTCCGCGCCGATTTCTGGTTCGAGGCGTTGGACCGGTTCGTGTCGTCGTCCATGCTGGCGCGGGCGTCCGGCCCGCACCGCGACGGCCCGCTGTTCACCGCGCTGAGTGCGTTCGCCGCATGCGGTATGAGGGACACGTCGCGGGGGGTGGCGCTGGTAGAGGCCGCATGGACGGCCGAGCCGCGTAGCCGTGAGGTCACCGACATCTGCCTGCACGGGCTCGACGTCGCCGGCCCCTTCGAGGGCCAAGGTGAACTGCTRCGCCGCTACGCGACCGACACCGTGGCCGCGACTCCACAGGCGCACCTGTGGTGGTACCGGCGGGCCCGCGGCGAGCGTCGATGCCGCGACCTCGATGCCGCGTTGACCTCGATCGAGACGGCGCTGACCTGCCTGCCCGCGCAGGGGGCCCGCAACGCGCACGAACACCTCCAGGAGCGGTACCTACGCGAACGCGATCTGATCATGACGATGATGGAGGGGAGTCAGCGGTGGACAGCGCCCGGTCGGCGCCCGGCACCGCGGTGGGTGCTCCCGCTGGCCGCGGCCGGGGTTGCTGTCCMGATCGGGGGCGCGGTGACCGTGGGCCTGGCGGTGACCTCTGACCTGGGCGACGCGATCGGGCGAGGGGCACTGCTCACCGCGAGCCTCCTGGCGTCCGCGCTCGTCATCGCCGCGGTCCTGCGCGCCGCACGGCAGCTCGCGCCCTGACCATGCGACCCGCGGACGGAGCAGTAGGAACRTGCGGCAGGTCGGCACGGCGGATGGTCGGCTGCGGCCCGCAGGCGGGGCCGCCGGGTCGGGGGTCGCTGCATGGCGGGTGACGGAGCTGGCCGGGTGGGCACCGTGGCTGGCACCAGCGAGGGCGATRCTGGCTGGCGTGAGCGCGACGACGCGACACACAGGGCAGTACACGGCCAGTTCTTGGGACCGTGGACTCCGACGCCGACGGGTGCCGAGGAACCGGAGGCGGTGTGGTGCACCAGCCGTCTCGCCGACGATGTCTACTGGCAGGCCGGTGCGGTGCATGAGGCGTCCCACGCCGTGGTCGGGACCGCCGTCGGCCTGCCGCTCCTGCACGCGACCTTGGAGAGTGACAGGTCCGTCCGCATTGGCGGCGTCGTGTCGTTTACCGGGCCCGGCGACGCTCAGCTTTTCGCGGTCTGGCTCGCCGCGGGTGCCGTCGGGCAGTCACAGTGGCTGTGCGCCGCTGGCTACGGTCACCCTGAGCTGCACCGCTGTGTAAGGGCCATTGGGGGCGGCGCGGACCGGGCCGAGGCCGAGCGGCTCGCCGCGCAGGGATTCATCATTGATCTCCAGYGTGCTCACCTCGACGCGTCCCGGCTGCTCGGCGACCCGGGGCTCTGGGCGGCTGTGGGGCAGACGGCCCGGCTGCTGCTCACGCGACGACATCTGACGTCCGCGGACGTCGTCGCCGTCCTGGAGACTCACCGCATCACCACACAGCAGGTCTGGACACCGGATATCGGACCTGCGGACGGTTGACCTGCGTGCGCGGTCCCGCGGTTCGACCCTCCCAAGGCGACGAGCGCGCGGACCCGCATCGCCGCGTCCACTGACCCGGTGGGCTATCGGGGCTTGGCCGGGCCTGGGGTCCGTGCGGCTGCGGACTGCGCTCGCGGCGCGAACCCGGTCCGGGCCGACCTGCCCGAGGGGCTGCGGGCCGCGGCCGACTGCACCCGCGACGCCGCTTTGCCCGTCATCGGCGTCGACCGTGACGACCTCGCGCTGCTCGTCGTACTCCGTCCAGACCTGCTACCGCTGCTGCCCATCGTGCTCACCTCCGTGCCTGCCCCGGCGTCTCCGCGCCGACCGGGTGGGATGACGCCAACCAGCTGGCCGTCCGGCGGTCGTCTGGTTGATCCGGCCAGCATGACCACCGCCGCGGGAGCCACCGACCGTACCCAGGCTCGCCGGCAACGGGCCGTCGGCTGACAGGCCGAGAGCGGCCCGGTACTCGGCGTCGCGGACGTCACGGCGCCGCCGCGTCTTCTCGTCCCTCATCGGCATCACCCGTCCTGCTCACATCGGGACGCTCCTGTCCATGCTCGCGCGCCGACGGCGGGCGTGCGACAGCAGACATGATCAAATATTGGGACTTGTCGGCTGGTGAAAAGCGGGTGGCCGGCCCGTCATGCCGCTCACGGACCTTCCGCGACGCATCGTCGCGGACCCGCATGGAAGGGAAATCGTCACATGGCCCAGGTTCGGTTCGCGACGTACAACACCCTCGACCTCTTCGCGTCCGACAGTCCGGACGAGCGGGAGCGTTACCGGCGAGTTGTCGAGGTGATCCGCGGTCTGGACGCGGACGTGGTTGCGGTCCAAGAGATCATCGCCCCCGATGTCGAGGTCGCCGCGGGGCGGCTGCGGACCCTCGCCGACGACGCCGGGATGGAGTGCACCTACGAGCCGAACCGGCCCGCGATCGCCGCCGGCCGGCAGCGCTTCCACGTCGGCCTGCTATGGCGGCCGGGGCTGAGCGTGGTCCCGGGGTCGTTCCGCACATACGGGGCGGCGGACTTCTGGCACGCCCTCGCGAAGATCACAATCGAGATTGCCGGACGGCAGATACAGCACGCGAGCCACCACGCGACCCCGTTCGGCCGGCACATGCGGGCCGACCAGATGGAGCGGGTCGTGGCGGTGATGACCCGACCCGAGGGCAGCCCGCCCGGCCTGATCGGCGCGGACTGGAACTGCGTCGGCGCCGACCGGCGGCCGGACGGCTCCTACTACGACCCGGACCCGTATGCCGACAGCGACTGGTACGCGGATTTGATCTACCAGACGGTGTGGGGCTACGACGAGCGGGGCCGCCGGCGGCACCGGGCCGACCGGGAGCCGGGCGAGGTGCTGTACGCGGGCGGGCTCGCGGACGCCGCGGTCGTGCTGGATCGGCCGTGGGAGGCCACCGTCGGGCACTGGCCCGGCAACACCTTCGGAGACCGGCGGATCGACGCGATCCGCGTAACCGCCGAGATCGCCCCGGCCCTGCGCGCGGTCGAGGTCACCCGGACCGAGCTCGCGCGCAGCGCCTCAGATCACCTGCCCGTCACAGTCACCTACGAGACCACGGCTCTCGGCGCGCAGGCGCAGCGCAGCAACCCGCAGCTTCCCTCGTGAGAGGAACCGACCGAGGGCAGGCGAGTGAGACCTGACGGTCTGCGAGGATGATCCCCCAATGGTGGTATGCGGGGGGCGGCGATGACGACTCGGTACCCGATGTGGCCGCCGGCGGTCGTCGAGGGGATCTGCGACGTCCTCGGCCGCACGGACCGGCCGGGACTCACCGGTAGAGAGATCGACCGGCTGCTCGGCATGCTCGGCATCGCCGATGTCCAGCCGGGCGCCAGCAAACGGGACCGGCTGTGGGCCGCGCTGATGAGCAAACAGCAAGCCRATCAGGCGAGCAACTGCATCATCGGGTTAATCACCGAGGCGATGGCGCCCGGCCGCTACCTGGAGGACCCGGCCCGGTTCGAGGCTCTGCGCGATGGTCTGGCCGAACCTCTCGCTCTGGTCGGATGCCGGGTCAGCGACGAGGGCAAGGTGGCGCGGGCGCGGAGGGCGACCACCCTGGATGAGGTGGCCGCGTTGGCGGGACGGCTACGGACCGAGCTCACCCGCCGAGGTGTGCACCCGGAGGTCACCCGGTACTGCGAGGAGTAGATCCTTCGCAAGTCGCTGTTCCACGCCGTGTTCGAGGCCACGAAGGGACTCGCGGAACGGCTGCGGCAGCTCGGCGGTTCGYAGCTCGACGGCGCCGCCCTCGTCGACTACTGCTTCGCGGTCAAGACCGGTTCCCTGCGGATCAACGCCTTCCGCACTGAAACAGAGATCAGCGAGCACACGGGGTTCGCGAACCTGCTCAAAGGGGTGTTCGGCACGTTCCGTAACCCTCCGGCCCACACGCCACGGGCCACGGCGGGATGGACCATCACCGAGCCCGACGCCCTGGATCTGTTCTCGACGCTGTCGCTCCTGCACCGACGCCTGGACAGCGCTACCACGGTGTCGCGGCCATGACCGAACCCGACGGGAGACCCATGGAGATCAACGACCGGCAGCTCGACGAAATCCTGGCCGACTTCTCCGCCCTCGGCCGGCCCACCTACCTCGATGATCCTGCCCTGGGCTTCGGGCACGCCGCCCTCGATCGAGACGACCTCGGCATCCCCCGGTTCAGCCCCGACCTGCCGCAAGTCCCGGTCGCYCTGATCGAACGCCACCAGGCGCTGTGGACCCACCCCGACAACCCGACGCCACGACAGGAGGTGTGGACCGAACTCGCGCTGGCACAGGGCATGCAGCGCATCGGCCCCCTCGGCGTRCACCGACTGCCCAACCTGGACGGATGGCTGCTCGGGGAATGGCCCCGCGACGGCGGTGGGCTCCAACTCCAACAGCCCGACGGCAACCTGTTCGTGTACGCGTTGTGCACTCTCCCCGCCGACTGGATCACCGCGGCCCGCCACTACGGCGAGGTTCTGGTGCTACACGGCCCACACCTGGGCCTGCGCATCCCCTCCGGCGATCCCGACGCCGAACAGCGGCGCGCAACCGAGCTGGCCACCGCGCGGGAGGACGGGCTGGTCACCGGCGGCCTCATCCTGTGGGGACGGACGCTCGCGCCCTGATCCATACCCGCGTGAGAGATCGCGGCCGGTGATCGGCACCGCCCGCCGCAGGATAGGCGGGGTTCGTCGTCCACTCACCCGTCCCGCAGCGTCCGTTCGCGGGGCTCGCGGTGGGAGCCGAGGAGTTGCGCTTCGAGGTCGGCGAGGCGTTTGTCCAGGAAACACCAGTCCGTTCGTGGCACGGTGGCGCAGGTTCGCGCGGTCCTCGACGTTCGCCCTGTCGACTCTGGCGACGCGATCCGTTCCGGTGGCCAAATCGCCACCGATCGGCAATCTCGGTGGCGACATCCCTAAGGAGAGTAGAGGTGCGTCACCGCGTGGGCGAATGCGGCCCGGGTGGCTGCGGGCACCCCGAGACGGTTCCAGTGGGCGTTGACGATGGTGGCCAGGACATCAACGAGTCCGCGGGTCAGCAGGTTGTTGTCGGCGGCGTCGGCGAGCCGTTCGCCTGCGTCGGCGCAGCCGTCCGTCCACGCTGCGGCGGACGCAAATGCCAGGTCGGAGGCTGGGTCGGTCAGGGATGCGAGCAGTTCCGCGCCGAGGCGGCGCGCGCCGGTCGGGTCGACGTTGGGATGGGTCGCGGCGAGGCGGGTGTAGACGTCGCCGCGGGCGGGCCAGGCGAGTCCGGCGGCGATCATCAGGGTGTCCAGGACGGCGACGGACAGCTCGCGGCGGCCGAGCGGCGGATCGGCCAGGCGGGCGTAGCCGAGGACGGCTCGGCTCTCAACGACGAAGAGATCCTGGGCGATGGCGGCGCCGGTAAGTCCGCCGAAGGGCTGCGGGTCCAGTTCGTAGGGCTCCGGAACGGTCGCGGCGACAGTTCCGGTTCGTCCCAGCCGACGGATCGCCTGGCCAGCGGCGGCGAGGTCGGGATTATGCAGGTAGATCCGCCAGGCACGAGGCTCCCGCCGAAACCACCACCCGACCGACCGACGACTCGCGCACAGCGTGTCGAGCACCGGGGCCACGATGGTCGACATCGTCGTCTCGGCCTGCGTCCGGTCGCCGAAGACGACGCGGACGGTGTACCAGCGGCCCGCGGATCGCGCCTCGACCGCCCTTTTGCCGCCTGCGTGGTAAGTCGCGAGGGCGGCTTGCAGATCCACGGCCGACAGACCGGTTCGGGCGGCGACCTCGGGGAGAGYCTCTCCGGCGAGGACGGYCCGCACCGCCTCCGCGACCTGGCCAGCAGGCGTCGTCGCCGGTTTCGCCGTTGTCATCTGTCATCCCCTGTGGGCACGCCTGGAACCGGACGCAGTTCGGATGGCCTACGGCTTGCGCGCGATGGCCGCGTAGCAGGACACCTCCGCGTCCGTTGGATCACCGGCGGTGTTGGGGGCGTCGGGGTGCCAGCGGTGTGCGACGACGACCCCGGGATCGACCAGATCAAGGCCCGTGAAGAATCGCTCGACCTCGGCTCGGCTGCGGGCCTGGGCAGGGATACCGCGGTCCCGGTAGATGGCAGCGGCCCGGTCCGCCTCGGCGGGCGCGAAGTCGGCGGTGGCGTGCGTGAGCGCCAGAAAGCTACCAGCGGGTAGTGCGTCCAGCAGCGTCTTCACGATGCCGTAGGGGTCGTGGTCGTCGAGCAGGAAGTGCAAGATCGCGATCAGTGACAGCCCGACCTGCCGGCTCAGGTCCACAGTGGCACGTACCTCCGCCGAGCCAAGGATCTTCTCCGGGTCCCGAAGGTCGGCATCGAGGTAGGCGGTGGCGCCTTCCGGACTGGTGGTCAGCAGGGCACGGGCATGCGCCAGGACGACGGGATCATTGTCCGCATAGACGACCCGGGTATCGGGGGCTACCGACTGCGCTATCTCATGCAGGTTCGGGCTGGTCGGGATGCCAGTGCCGATATCCAAAAACTGGCGTATCCCCGCCTCGGCGGCGAGGAACCGCGTCGCCCGCCGCAGAAAACCCCGGTTCTCATGGGCCACCGTCCACGCCTGGGGAAATGCTGCCAGCACCTGCTCGGCGGCTTCCCGGTCGGCGGGAAAATTGTCCTTACCGCCCAAATAGTAATCGTACATGCGCGCAGAGTTGGGTGCATCGGTGCGGAGATCCGTCGTCGCAGCTGTCTCCTTGGCCGCTGATTGAAAGTTCCAGCCGCCGACCGTGCTGTCCTCGTCCGTCACTGACGCCACTTCCGCTGTTCCCTAGTCTTTGGGCTTTTCTTGTGTCCATGCAAGGTTTCGACGATCCGCAGACGGTGGTGCGCTGCGTGGAGGTCCGCCTGCCCCACCGGACCTTGTCAACGGCGGGGCGGGCGACGGTGGACATGCCTGGCGCGGGTCACGCTTTGCCGAGGATGCGGTTGATCGTCGAGCCGCAGACAGGGCATGAGCCTCGGGCCATCCGCCGGCGGGACTCGCTGATCCGGACCTCGCCGGTGTAGTGGCGTTTCTCCTTGCATTTGAGGCAGTAACCCTCGTAGCTGGAGGTGCTGTCGGACACTCGGACTCCCTTCCGGGTCCGCCCCCGGTTGTGGTCGCCGGATTGGACGGGCTGGTTGATAACGCTCGTGACGGTGATGGATTTGGAAGCAAAGGACTGGCGCTGTTGCGAGCGTTGCGTTGTGTCACGCCTCGCTGTCGATGGCCGCGTGGCAGCCGACCATGGCGTCGGTAGTGGGCTGATCGTCGTGGGCTCGGTCGGGTGCCAGCGCTGGCACGGCTCGATGGCTGGCGGAACGCGGGCTAGCGTTTCAAGGAGCCGGGCGCGAGTCATTCCCCGAGGAGCGAAGAGGTGATTCGGGGTCGCGCGCCCTGCCTGACCTGCACCGAGACCGTCGGTGAGCCGCATCCTCTTCACACCGATTGGCGCGAAACGCTCCCGCGCGAGGGACGCATCCCGCGCGGTGCGGCGCGCCCACCGGCATGCCCGTGTCCTGAGACTCCGCGACGAGGCGCGGCGGCCTAGCCGCCCGAGACCGCCGACCTGCGAAGATCGAGATAGGCCACGTTGGTGCATGCTCTGGGCCTAGCGGCCACCGGGGAGAGCGCACGGTGCGTGCGCCAAATAAGAACGCTGAACAGCAATATTGTGTCGTGCGGGTCAGTGTTCGTCGGCGCGGCGACGAGGTTGATTGTTCTCGGGCGCTGTAGGAGTCCCCGGGAACCGCAGCCAGGCCGCTCGTCGGGCGGCGAGGACGGGGATCGTGCTGACGGTGACGTCGTCGAGATCCTGCCAGTAGAGGCCCTCCGGGCGGTGGGGTGGCCCGCAGGTGATGGTGCGGGTGGGGGTGACGATGAGGTCGACGCTGAAATCGTGGCGGGTTTCCGGGAGGTCGTCATCGACGACCTGAAGGTCATGGACCGTGGTGACGATGATGGTGGTGGACTGGATGAGCCCGGCTTCCTGGAGAAGCGCGAATTCGAGGTCGGAGTAGCCGGCGCCTTTCCCGAGCCGAACGCCGGCTCGGTTGACCGCGACGCTGCCGCACACGACGATGTCGACGGGGTCCATGTCGTCCACGCCGACCGGGTCGGCGATGGTGGCGGCGACGTGCCGGTCGGCGGCCTGCTCGGGAGGCAGGGGCAGCACGGCGGGGTCGAGACGGTAGAACGGCAGCGGCTCGGCCAGTCTGGGCACGGCCATGTAGACGGTCTTGCCGTCGCGCAGCGCGTGGGCGCGGACGGGTTGCTGCGCCCGATCGGGCACAGCCTTCACGACGTGCGCCGAGGTCCACGCGGGTAGGGCGGCCAGCCGCGTGGCGGCGACCTCGGCGCCGGTGAACGCGGGGATATACCCATGGACGCCCGGTGGCGCGGCCTGTTCGCCTTCCAGAAGGGCCCAGATCCGGTCGCGGACCTGCTGTTTGGCGTCGTGGACGTCGCGGTTCATGGGGTTGTAGGGACTGGGGGCGCCATGACATCGAGGAGACGGTCGCAGGCGTCGCGGACGGCCGGCACATGGCGCCAGGGCCCCAGTTCCCGGCTGATCGTGAACGCCATCGTGATACCGCCGCCGCCCCGCGTGCGGGTGACCACATCGAGGGCCTGGCTGAAAGCGTGCGCGGCCTCGTCGGGTTTGCCTTGGCGGATCTGGGCGAGCGCRAGGTTCCCCAGGACGATCGCRTCGGCCTTGGCCGGGTTGTGAAGGTGGGAGTAGGCGTGTCCCAGGAGCTCCTCGGCCGTCCTCGGCTGGCCGAGGAAGAGGTAGCAGGAGCCGGCCATGCGGGGGATGTGCCTGGGCGAGTACAGGTAGCTCGCCTCGTCCGCGGCGTCGGTCCTGCCCAGAAGGTGTTCGGCGTGGCCGAGCAGCTGTTCGCACTCGGCGGTGTCGCGTTGCATCGCGTACGCCTCGGCGGCGTGCAGGGCGGCCAGCCCGGCGAGGACGTCGCTGGAGCCTTCGGTCACCGCCATGCACCGGCGAGCGAGATCGAGCGCCGTCTGTGGGGCCCGCTCACCGTGCAGAGCGACGATCGTGGAGCGCAGCAGCGCGAGTCCTTCCGCGATCGGATTGCGCAGCTCCCGGCCTGCGGCGGCGGCCCGGTCCAGATAGGTGTGGGCCTGGCGGTGGTCGCGTCGCTGGGAGGCATCCCAGACAAGCTGGCCCATCAGGATCGCCGCCTCGGCTTCCGCGGTCAGCAGTTCCCGGCGCAGCCGCATCGTCGGTGTCTGGGAACGCAGATAGCTCACGAGAGTGAGCAGCTGGCCTGCCTCGGGCAGCAGCTCTGTCGGCGGCGTGCGGTCGTACTGGGCATCGAGGTCTTCGACCCGCTGGCGCAGGAGCGCGATCGTCACCAGATCCACGGATCGGGGCTGGTCGCGGACATGGCGGAGACGCTCCTCGACCGGCTCGTGCTGACCCACTGCCAGGACAGGCCAGGTCACAAGATCGAAGGCCGGGCCGCGAGCCGGTCGGTCCCGCGAACGGTCGGCTGCGGATCGGGCCAGGGGCGGCGTTCCGGCCAGGGCCCGACTTGGCGGCGCAGACGGGGCCGGGGCCGGCGCGGAGGCGCCCATGCTGGTAAGGAGAAGCCGATCTGAGGGGCTGAGATGGTCGTGGTCGTCGAGGTCGAGCAGGGTGTGAACATCGGTGCCGTAGACGCCGGCGAGCAGGGCCAGGGTCTGGGGCATGAGCCGGCGCACGCGTGACCGGGGGAAGTTCTCCAGCTCGCTCAGCTTCGGCTCGGTCATCGGTGCTTTGCCCGTGGGGTCGAGCCCGTGTTCGGCGGCGTAGGCGTTGATCCGGTCCGCGGCCTGTGTCAACGTCCAGCCGAACGCATGCCGATGCGCCGCCCGAGGGCGAAACCGGTAGCGGCGGGCGAACTCCGCGGCGATCTCCTGATGCGTCATCCCGCGATCCCGCATCCGACTGCGCAGGTCGTCCTGTTCGGCGCGCAGGCTGGCCTTGGGCCTGGACATCCGGGATATCCCCTCGCCGGCGACAGGCTCTCCCGGCGGAGAGCCCGCAAAAGCAATCAGTCCGTCTCACGGTAGCCGTACGGTCACGTCGCCCGCGGCGTGGCCTGGTCGGTGCCTGGCCGTCGCGCGTGGTCTCGCCGAGTTGGGCGACTGTCGCGGTGCACGTGAACCGGCAGCACGGGGCGTTCACCACCGCGGCCGGTTGCAGTCAGGCGCAGGGCGGGGCCGGCACGCTGCGTCGGCGCGCTCGGGCGGTGTGACCGCCGACACGATCCTGGTTACCGGACGATCACATCTCGCGTACCAGGAGGCGCCGCTGGCTCGAAGCAACGGCCGCCTCCATGAGAGTTTCTCCAGGTCAACAGGGGTTCGATTCGACGAACAGCTTCTTCGTCGCCGCAGGAATGACCGGCCGTCGCCGTCAGGACGATGGTGTAACGGTTCCCCTATGCCTACGGTCAGTGAGGGCCGCCCCCATGATGAGGATCGACTGCGCGACGCCCTGTAACCCCCGTCTCGGGGCCAGCCCCGGACCGGACGACAGACCGGGACGGCCGCGCCGATCGCCGAGGGGCGCCCTCGTCGGAGCAGGACGATCGTCGCGGGGGCGGTCCTGATGGAGCCGGAGACGTTCGCCCCAACGGCGCCCGAGGGCCCGAACGTGGCCAGGGTCTACGACTACTTCCTCGGCGGGGCACACAACTTCCCCGCCGATCGGGAAGCCGCGGCGCGGGTCATCGAGACGTGGCCGCAGATCCGAGACACCACCCGGGTCAACCGTCTGTTCCTCGGTGAAGCAGTCCGCTTTCTCGCCGGCGAGGTCGGCCTTCGCCAGTTCCTCGACATTGGCTCCGGCATGCCGACGATGGGCAACGTCCACGAGGTCGCCCAACAGGTCACGCCGGACGCCTGCGTCGCCTACGTGGACCACGACCCCGTCGCGGTCGCGCACAGCCAGATCCTGCTCGCGTCCAATCCAAAGGCGCTGGCGGTGGAAGCCGACTTGGCCCGGCCCGAGGAGATCCTGACCCACCCGGAGATCAYCGGCCTGCTGGACCTGTCCCAGCCGGTCGGGCTCCTGCTCGTGGCGATCCTGCACTTCTTCCCCGACGACACCGACCCGCAACGGCTGGTCGCCTCTCTGCGCGACGCCCTTCCGGCGGGCAGTTACCTGGTCTTGACCCACGCCACCGGCGACGGGCAGGGCAGGGACGTCGCGGACGCGGCCGAGGTGTACCGGCGCACGACCGCGCCGTTCCAGCTGCGCGACCGGGACCAGGTGACGGGGTTCTTCGACGGCACCGAGCTGGTCGAGCCCGGCGTGGTCCTGCTCCCGGGCTGGGAGGACGACCGGCAGCGCCGGGCGACGACGGCCGCCGGACGGCTGCCGGTCTACGCCGGCGTCGGTCGTATCCGATGAGCCCGCCGCCGGGCTGCTCGACCTGCTGGCCTGCGGCCGACGTCCGCCGGCTGGTGGAGCACGCCGAGGGACGGATCGCCGCCGCGACCGCCGCGCTGTGGCCGCGGACCGAGACGACGTTCGGACCGACGCTCACGGCTGGCAGCGCGATCCTGCGCCAGGTGCACGTCGGTCCCGAGACGCTGTGCGCGACGCTGCGCCCCGCGGGCACACCGCTCACTGGCGTGGTGCTCGGCGACTGCGGCGACCTCGCCGCCGTGCTGAGCGACGAGGCGGGCGACGCGGACGCGACGGCCCAGGAGGACGCGACCGCCCGGGAAGCCGAACAGCTCACCGCCCTCGTCGCCTACAGCGGTCTGCGGGTCGCCGGCCCGATCGCCACGGTACGCGRGGTGATGTTCGCCCCGTGGGTGACCGGCGCCAGCCTGACCAGCAGGCTCCAGGACCGCCCGGCGGCCCTCACGCACCTGCTGACGACGCTCATGGACGACCTGGGTGAACTGCACCGCGACCCACCGGAGCAGCTGCGGCAGGTGGCCGCGCCGACGACCCTGCGAACGCACCCTCGGATTCTCGCCCAGGCATTGGCCCACTCGGTGAATCACCTTCATTCAGCTCCCGCGCAGCCAGCCGGGACMGGCGAGCTGGGCGCGCTGCTGGGAACCCTGTCCCTACGGCTCACGCGGCTGGCCGCCCAGCTCGATCCGTTGCTGGTCACCCGAACCGGGATCGCGTTCGGCGGGCTCACACCACGCCACGTGCTGTACCCGGAAACCTCGTCCCGCCCGGTGCTGGTGTCCCCTGACCTGGGGCCGGGGGGAGAGCCCGCGGACATCGGAACCCTGCTTGGCCACCTGCATCTGCTGGCCCTCGACAGCCCACCGACGGTGCGGTCGGACTTCGTCGAGGGTATCGAGGCGTACCTTGCTGGCCGGGTGGCCGCCCATGGCGCCGAGTGGAACGGCTGGCTGACCCTCGTGATGACGACCTGGGCGGCCACCGTCTACGACACGGTCGTCGCCGCCCTGACACTGCCCGCCGCGCTGCCCCTCGACCMGGCCATCGGCCAGCTGGCGGCTCGTCCGCTGCCGGCGCTGGCCGACGTCAAGACCCTCACCGGTGAGCTGCGCCGGCGAGGCGCTCTGCCCGCGCTGAACGCCACCCTGGCCGCGCTCGCCGGCCGCCCGGCGGACGACGACGACGTCGAGAGGGCCACGACGACCGCGCGGCGCTGAATGCACCGTCGCGGACCCCGCCCACGGAAGGCGAACCTTCATGGTCACGACGCTGCACCGCGCCCCGGTGAGCCGGTCACCGCACAACGAGGGTCACGACCCGCTCGATCGTGACTTCGAGCGGCTTCGAGGCGCCGCGGTCCGCCTGCTCGATACCCACGTCCGTCACGGCGCCGTCTGCGCGGGCTGCGGGCGGCCATGGCCGTGCGACCTGGTCCTGCTCGCAGACCAGAACCTGACGCTGGTCGCCGACACCGCCCCTGCCCGTGCCCCGGATTCCCCGCCCGACCGCCCGACCGCTCCCGCCGACACGGCCGGGGATCACGTGGTCTCTCCGGCCCAGCCTGTCGCGTCCAGGGCSGCTGGCAGTGGCCCTACACCCCCGGCCGCACCCGCAGCGTCAGCGCGAGGGCCGCTTTCCGCCTCCGTGTCAGGAGAATCCGTATGACCACCGTGCTCGCCATAACCCCGTCCACCACGCCTGAGCAGCCTGCCGAGCCGCTGCCGCAGTACATCCGGCACTACCCGGCCCGCCCACAGTCCGTCAGACCCGCCCGCCACGATGTCGCGGCACAGCTGCGCCGCTGGGGCCTCGACAGCCTGATCGACTCCGCGACCTGCGTGACATCAGAATTGATCACCAACGCCTACGCCGCCTCCCACGAGGCACGCCGTCCCCACGGTGAGCAGGACACCAGGTCCCGGATCGGGATGCGCCTGACCTACAGCCACCGCGACCTGATCGTGGAGGTGTGGGATGGCGGCCCAGGCCGCCCAACCCGCCGGACCGCCGGGCCCGACGCCGAAAACGGCAGGGGTCTGCCTCTCGTCGCCGCGCTCGCCCGCGATCTCGGCTACTACCCAGTCCGCGTCCGCACCCCCGACGGCTACCGCACCAAAGGAAAGATCGTCTGGGCGGCGCTCGCCCACGACCTGCCACCCATCCAGCACCTTCCGGACAAGCCGGCCGAGGATCTGCCGCGCCGTGACCCGCCGCCCCCCACCAGCGACGGCGGACCGGATGCGGACATCTTCGACCACGCGCTGCTGCAACGCGTCCTCGACGCCCTGCGCAACCTGGGCGACGACTGGACGACGATCACAAACTCGGGCGACCCACGCGACGGCGAACAGGTGACGACCCCGTGAGCGAGCCTGTGGACGCCGCCTGCCCACCGTGGTGCGACCAGCCAACCGGCCACCTCCAGGTAGAGCCGGCAGGCCCCGGCGACTACCACATCTCCGCGTTCATCGTGATCGACCTGCCAGAGATCGCCGGGATACGCGAGGGCACCGCCGTCCAGGTGGCCATCGAACAGTACGTGACCTCCACGACCATCTACGACCCCCTGATCTCCCTCGCTGTCGGGGACGACGACCCCGACAGCGAGGCCCTCACCCTCGACGAAGCCGACGCTCTCGCCACCGCCCTCAGCCGGGCCGTCACCGCGGCMCGCGACGCTCCAGCACACCCGCCCTCGAAACAAGGGGCGGTACCCAGACCACCGGCCGGAGAACAACCGTGACCGTCGACTATCCCCACACCGACAGCCCCGCCATCGTCGACGCCGACCTGCCGGGTCAGGCCGACGTGGGTTTGCTCAGTGCGCTCGTGCACGTCCTGGCGCCCCGTCTGTTCGCGATCGTCGCCGAACCCTCCTACGGCGATATCCACGTCGTCGCCTGGGGACTGCGCTTCGACGGCTACGTGGCCCTCATCAGCACCGATGGACAGATGGTCGGCAGCTTCTCCTCGTTTTCCCCTCCCCGGTCCGGGTCCCGGCCGCGATTCCGTCGCGGCCGGCGGTGAGGCGGCTCCACGCCKACCCGGACCGCCAACAACGAAGCCACCTCCATGCGATCTCACCGACACACAGTCCCGCCCGCGCTCCGTCCCATCGTTCTGCTCGCGCGTATGCGCGAACTCCTGCCCCCCGAAAAACTGGCGAGTCTGCTCGCCACCTTCACCCCACCGCTCGACCCGACGGACCCCGACTGGGCCGACCTGTGCTCGGCCTTGGACGACTATGACCGGGCCGCACGGCTCGGCCTGGGCTTGGACGAGGCCCGTACCCGCGTCGACATCGCCGCCATGATCATCTATGTGCGCTGTTGCGGTGCCAGCCCCCACGAGTCGGTTGCCACAAGCACCCGGCCGGCTCGATAGAGGTCCGCGAACTCTTGGCCCGTGTGGCGCCGAACAAATCGCACTGCCGCACGTCGTTTCCGCAGATCAGCGGCTTCATAGCAGCCGAAGAAAAGGTTCGCGACGAGGGGAATGTCTCCGCTCATGACGCCGGGCATCCTGGTGGAGCGCCGCGCCCGGCTTGATCTTCGTGCTGTGCGCGCCGTGCCCCTACTGATCCATCGACGCCGGATAGATCCACGACGTCGTAGGGTTGACAGACCGTCACCCGCCGGCCGAGCGGAGGAGAAGCCTGGTGCTCACCTCGGCAACCGACAGCACCGACCGCGACGGTGGAGGCCGAGCAGGCGGCGCGGCACCTGTTTGCCCCGAAATGCCGGCGGAGGACGTGCTCGGGGACCGGACAGGTCCGCGGAGAAAGCATGAGTAGGTCCAGCCGGCGGGCGGAACAGGACGAGCTGCGGGCGCGGATGCGCGCGGCCGGCATGTCCCACGACGAAATCGCCGTCGAGTTCGCCCGCCGCTACGGCTACCGCCCCCGCGCCGCGCACCGCCACGCGCACGGCTGGTCCCAAGTACAAGCCGCCGGACACATCAACAGCCACGCCGCCCAGGTCGGCCTCGACCCCCGTGGCGCCGCCCCGATGGACGGCCCCCGCCTGTCCGAGCTGGAGAACTGGCCGCTCCCCAACAACCGCCGCCGGCCCACCCCCCAGCTCCTCGCGCTGCTCGCCGAGGTCTACGGCACCAACATCCACAACCTCATCGACCTCGACGACCGCGAACACATGCCCCCAGCAGACATGCTGGTCATCACCACCACACGCCAGGACGCTCGGCCAACGCCGCCGACGGGATCACCGGTGAACCTTGCACTGCCCGCGGCCCCGTGTTTCAGCCCCACGGCCCCGTGCGTCCAGTCGGGACGCGGTCATGGTGCGGCCAGGGGGCTGCGTCTCGACGGGCCTGCTGGAAGCATGGAGTGGGTGGACGCTCTCGGCCGCCGCGGGTTCACTCTTCTCGCGGGATCAGCAGTAGTGGCGGGTCTGGCCGGCGCCGGCCGCGCCCGCCACGTCGACCCGGCGCTCATCTCCTACTTCGACGGCCAGCTCCAGGGCCACTACCACGCGGACATGCTGCTCGGCGCCGGCGCCCTGATCGGCACGGTCGCCTCCCAATACGAGGTCATCACGCAACTGCTGGATGCCGCGGACGGGTCGACCCGCCGGGGCCTGGCGAAGGTCGGCTCCTCGTTCGCCGCGTTCGCGGCCTGGCTGTGGCTCGACGCGGGAGACGCGGTCGCCGCGATGCGCTGCCACGACGCGGCCTTGGAACTGGCCCACCGCTGCGGGGAACGCGACGCCGTCGCCTGCGCGCTGGTCGATCGGGCGATGGCCTTCACCGACCTGGGAAACGCGGCGGCCGTGATCGACCTGTGCCAGGCCGCGCTGGGTGACGCCCGGCAGCTGGCACCCGAAGTCCAGGTGTTCGCCTTGCAGCAGCAGGCACACGGCGCGTCGCTGCGCGGTGACCGTCGCCAGGTTGATCTCCTCCTCGATCAGGCCGGCCGGCTCGTGGAGCACGTCGAGGTCGAGGAATACGGCACGGCCTGCCGCCGCACCGACGGCTACGTCGAAGTGCAGCGTGCAACCTGCTATGGACGGCTGGGTCTCGCCGACGACGCTGACCGCCTCTGGCAGCAGATCATCCCCGCTGCCCCGGCCTCTGCCCGCCGGGACGTCGGGGTCTGGTCAGCGCGCCACGCGGTCGCCGCCGCGCGGCAGGGAGAACCAGAGCGGGCGGTAGACCTCACGCGCCAGGCCAGCGCGCTCGCGGTGGAGACCGGCTCCGCGCGGGCCCGGCGAGAACTGGCCGCGGTCGCGGCGGCGATGGCTCCGTGGCGCGCGCACCCCCTCGGCCAGGAGCTCGCCGACGTGCTCACACCCTTCACCACCGACGAGACCGGGAGAGAGCATGGCTGAGGCGCTGACCCGAGACATGATCGACGAACACCTCAAGACCCTGGACGGATGGACGACCGACGGCCGGCGGATCGAACGGCTCTACTCGATACCCCACATCCAGGGCGCCGCGTTCATCGTGCACATCGCCGCGATCCAGGACGAGTTCGGCCACCACTCCGACGCGACACTCGGATACAAGACCGTGCATGTGTCGATCAGCTCCAGCGACATCGGCGGCTACGTCGCCGAACACGACATCGAGCTCGCCAGGCGCATTCAGGAAATCGCGTCAGCGCATGGCGCACGATAAAATAGAACCGGGTATTCGTTCAACGCCGCGAAAGGAGGTAGGCTGTGACGGCGATTCGCCGCGGCGTGCACGAATCCTTTTCGTACGTTCAAAGCCGCCGACACACTGGTGGAGAAGATAGCGGGGCGTTGGAGTGAGTAGGTCCAGCCGGCGGGCGGAACAGGACGAGCTGCGGGCGCGGATGCGCGCGGCCGGCATGTCCCACGACGAAATCGCCGTCGAGTTCGCCCGCCGCTACGGCTACCGCCCCCGCGCCGCGCACCGCCACGCGCACGGCTGGTCCCAAGTACAAGCCGCCGGACACATCAACAGCCACGCCGCCCAGGTCGGCCTCGACCCCCGTGGCGCCGCCCCGATGGACGGCCCCCGCCTGTCCGAGCTGGAGAACTGGCCGCTCCCCAACAACCGCCGCCGGCCCACCCCCCAGCTCCTCGCGCTGCTCGCCGAGGTCTACGGCACCAACATCCACAACCTCATCGACCTCGACGACCGCGAACACTTCACTCCCGCCGACACCCTCTTGATCAGCCGCGTTGATCGCATCGAGCCTGCCGCTGGCCGCATTCTGCCTGCGCCCCGGGCTGCTCCTTCCGCCCGGGGGCTCGTCCAGCCAGGCTCTCCGGCCCACATCGACCGACGCGACTTCGTCACCGCGACGGCTACCGCGCTCACGTTCGGGAGAACCGCCCCGCGGCACGTCGACCCGGCGCTCGTCGACTACTTCGGCCAGCAGCTGGAGGGCCACTACCGAGCGGACGTGATGCTCGGTCCCCGCGAGCTGATCAGTACCGTCACCGTTCAGCACACGCTCATCAGCAACCTGGTGGCGACCGCACGCGGGGAGACGCGGCTGGCCCTCCTGCGCYCCAGCGCGGCCTATGCCTCGCTGATCGGCTGGCTCCATCAGGATGCCGGTGACCTYGAAACTTCGTCCGTCTGGCGGGGCGTCGCTTTGGAGGTCGCACAACGCTCCCGGGACCCGCAGCTCGTCGCCTACGCGCTGCTCAACCACGCATCAGTCCGCACAGATCTTGCTGACGGGCTCGGCGCGCTCGACCTGTGTGGCGCGGTCCTGGCCGACGCCGGTCGACTCAGCCCGAAGATGCGGGTCCTGGCGCTCCAGCAGCAGGCCCACGGCGCGTCACTCGTCGGAGACCGCGCCACCGTCGACTCCGCCCTGGACCAGGCGGCTCCGCTCGTCGAGAGATGCGACGACGGCCTGCCGTGGGGCAACGCATGCCGTCGCACGTCGGCCTACCTGGAGGTGCAACGCGCCACCTGCTACGGACGCTTGGGCCTGGTTACGGCCGCTGCCGGCCTGTGGCGGCAGATCCTCGACACGACGCCTGCCAACGCCCGGCGAGACCGCGGTGTTTTTCTCGCCCGGCAGGCCACCGCGTGCGTCCAGAGCGGCGACGTCGGGCGCGCGGTCGATGCCGGGCGACTTGCGGCGGCCCTGGCGGTGGAAACTGGGTCCGTGCGGATTCGCCGCGAGCTCGCCGGCCTACGACAAGCGGCGCAACCCTTGAAAGGCGCGGCCGTCGGCCGCGACATCGATGAGATCTTCGCCCCGGAGAAGGAGACCTGACGTGGCGGACGCTCCCGTGCCCCTGGCCGACGACGAGATCGAGGCGCAGCTGCGCGAGCTATCCGGCTGGGCCCGTGCTGGCCAGGAGATCACCAAGTCGTTCCGCGTCCGTTACCACGGTGGAGTCGCCCTGATCGTGCACGTTGCCGACGTCGAGCGGCTGATCGGCCACCATGCGGACATCGACCTGCGCTGGGATAGCATCCGCTTCGGGATCACCACCCACGACGCCGGGCATCAGATCACCACCGCCGACTTCGATCTCGCACGGCGCATCGAGGCCATCGCCCAGGCCCACAATGCCGAACCGCTCTGACTTGACGGCGCATTGTCCCCTCGATGTCCGCGGTCCGTATCGTGATCGAAATGTTGTCGGTCCGGCGCGTCGAGAGTGCGAGACGCCTCACCCAGGTGCTGACCATTCTCGACCGGCCGGCCTACCGAGGGCAGGCACTCGCCGTCGGGCTGCGCGATCAGATCAGAGATGGTGGTGCGGTCCCGGCCTACGGCAGCAAATCCCTCGGCCGCCGGCTATGAAGGAGACCAGGTCTCGTGACGCCCCGCCGGATTGGGCTGCTACACCCGGGGAGCATGGGCGCGCGGATCGGCGAGATCTTGCGGACCGCAGGGCACGAGGTGCTGTACTGCCCCACGGGACGAAGCCCGCAGACGTTGCAACGGGCCCAGGATGCCGGCCTGCTGCCCGTCAGCCGCCTGGACGACCTCTGCGACAGCACCGAGATCCTGATGTCGTTGTGTCCACCGGAGGCCGCGCTTGACGTGGCACGGGCGGTGGCCGCGGCGGGGTTTACGGGTCTGTACGTAGACGCCAATGCCGTCAACCCGGAACGTATGCGCGCCATCGAGCGGCTCATGACCGCTGCGGGCGGCACCATCGTTGATGCTTGCCTCATCGGCCCGGTCCCGACACGGCAGGACACCACACGCATGTACCTGGCCGGGGATGCCCGCCACGCCGGCGAGATCTCCGGGCTGTTCACCGGATCAACCGTGCAGGTCATCGTGTTCGACGGCCAGGTGGGCGCAGCGTCCGCCTTGAAGATCGCCCACTCGTCGTTCGCGAAGACGTCGCKGGTTCTCGCCGCGCTCGCGCACGCACTGGCCGCCGAATACGGCGTCCAGCAAGCGCTCACCGACGAGGCCCGCAGACGAAGCCGACCGGCGCTCGCCGAACCAGACTTCTTCGCCACTGTCGCGGCCCGCGCTTGGCGGTGGGGACCCGAACTCGCCCAAGCGGCCGAGAGCTACCGGACCGTCGGACTGCCGGACGCGATGCTCCGCGGAGCGGAAGAACTCCTCCGCACCTGGTACGAGCATAAAGACATCGAGCACGCCCCGCTCAACCTGCTTCTCCGCGAGCTGCACTCTGGTCAGGACGGCGGGTAATCAACCGGCCGCCTTCCAATGGCCCGGCGAGCGCGTCGCGGAGTCCGCGTTCCGCGGCCAGYGTGGCTGTCGTCATCGCGTCACGGAAGGTGGTCGGGGGAGGTCGCTGGATTCCAGCGGTCTTGACTCGCTCGACTAGGTCGACCCGATGGGCGGGGGAAAGGTGCTGTTGTAGCCGGGGGTGGGCGAGGGCATCAGCCGCGCACCGCCCGTCGTGTCCGTCGCGGAGGCCGGCGAGGATCGCGGACGCAATCCACTTCTGGTCGGTGGCGTCGGTGGCGAGGTCTAGGAGCGTTAGGCCAAGCCGGTTCTGGAATACAGGGTGGGTCGGGTCACGGCTGCTGGCGCGGAGGTCATCGAGCGCCGCTCCGATCGCCTGCGGCTCGCTGCCGTGTCGGCAGAGGATTCCGAGAACGGCGGCGACCGCTCGTTCCCAGGGTGTCGGAGTGACACTGGTGGCGAGCGCGGTGCGTGCGGCTTCGGATTCTCCTGCAAGGTGGCTCGCGAGTATGAGGGTCTGGCGGCCGTCGAGGAGCCGTCGTCCGATGCCGTGGTGTCGGTGGAGGTGGGCAACGGCGTCGTCCCAGCGGCCCGCGCGCGCCAACGCCCGTGTCCCGTCGCCGAGCAGGACGGTCCAGGTAAACCGGCGTGCCCGGAGGAGCGTGTTGTCGTCGGCGAACAACCGCGCAGGGTTGACGGTKACGCCGTCGAGAACGACGGCGGTCGAGGTGCGGACCGCGTGGTGGATTTGGTTGAAGAACGTGTATGCCCGGTCGGGGTCATCGGCACGGAGCTCCAGCCGGCCGAGATTGATCAGCGGTTGCAGTACGGCTGTCGCGAGGGCCGGGGGCTGGGGGCCGGCGTTGTCGAAGACGTGGAACTGGCGCCAGCAGAGATCCTTGGCGAGGTCGGGCAGTCCGCAGTCGCTCGCGAGGAGCGCGGCCTTGTTGAGAGCCTCGGCAGCGTTGGTCGTCCTGCGCGCGTTTCCCGGTGCGGAGTGGGCGAGGTGTTCGATCTCGGTGAGCCGCTGTCGCCGGTCGATGGTCGGTGGACGCGGCCGGGGTACCAGGGGAAACCAGTTCGCCACCGTCTGGGGAAGKGGCGGCGGCGTGGTCGGGCTGGCGGTCATCCGAGGACCACGGTGCTTGCGGCGCGGGCGAGCACTGCCTGTGCGTCGTGGGATAGCCCTGCGCGGTTCCAGTGGAAGATGATGTGGTGCGCGAGGACCGCGCGTAGCCCGCGCTGGAGTGTGCCGTCATGAGCGAGCCGGCCAAGGTCACGGCCGGTGGCGCCGAAGGCACCGATCCAGTGAGCCAGATCCGCGTCCTTGCCCAGGGCGTTGGTGTCTGGCGTCTGTGCKCTCAGAAGGCGGGTCAGGCTGGGCTCCAGGGAACGGCTGTCGCTGACAAGGTCGGGTGGGCAGCGGCGGTGTTCGGCGACCCGGGCCCAGATGTCGCCTTGTTCGTACCAGTCCTGGCCGGCGGAGCGCATCAGGCTCACGCAGGCCAGGATCGACAGCGCTCGGGCGCGGGCGCGGCTGCGGGGCGCGGTCGTGAGCAGGTGGCGGCTGTCCTGGTGGAAGAGCCGGTGCGCGATCTGCATGGCGGGCGGGCCGCCGAAGGCGAAGGTTTCCGGTTCGTACAGGGTTTCGCTCCAGCCGGCAATCCGGCCGCGCTCGCGCAGAGCATGGAGATGGTCGTGGACCGCTTTGGTTGCCGCGTCGTCTACCGGTGAGGTCGGCTGGAAGCGGAGCCGCCAGCAGGGGGACTTGCGGATGAACCACCACGCATCCAGCAGATGATCATTTTCGGCGGCCACCAGCGCGGCGCCGAGGTCCCGGCCGGCGGCATCGGCCTGGGCGTAGTCGGCGAAGTGCATGGTGGCCTGCCGCCAGGGGTGGCGCGGCGAACACCCGTCTTCGTCGTTTTGAGGTGCGTCGTCGATGCACGGGCGGGGGTCGGAGTCGTTGCGGATCATCGGTTCTCTCACGCGAGGAGCAAGGCGGCGTCCCACCCGGTCACGGGGGCGGAGCCGAGGGCCGCGGTGTGCAGGGCAAGCGCCACCCCGGCCAAGCCATCGAGAAGCTCCGGGTCGTGCGGCGCGGTGGGGTATTGGTCGAGCAGCCGGGCGACGAGGGTGGGCAGGAGCTGGGCGAGTTCGGGTGTGGTGGCGTCGGCCGCGACCCGGGATGTCGTGTGGACCAGCCCTGCCAGGCCGTGGCACAAGCCGATGTCGGTGGTCAGTTCGAGGCGAGCCGCGTCGTCGAGACATGCGTGCAACGCGGTTTCGGCCTTCTCGCAGCGCCTCGGGTCACTGGTGGCGAGTCCAGCGAGTTGGTACGCACGGGCAATCCCTGGGGTGCCGTAGCACCAGGACAACCGCTGCTGCCTGACGTCATGGCCCGGTGTCGGGGTGACGATGCCCGGCCAGCCAGCGATGCCAGGCTGCTGGTGCCCGTCGAGCCAGGCGCAGATCCGTTCGATCGCTTCCCGGTGGCCGTCGACCTCGGTGCCGCGRCTGTTGGCTAGTGCGAGCAGGGCGAGGCAGGCGGCGATGCCGTGGGACATTCCGGCATTTCCATGACCGTGTGGGTAGTCACGGGAGGATGCGCCGCTGGGGTCGAGGTCGGTCCACCACCCGGGTAGTCCGTCTCCGCTGGCAGGGGGCTGAGTGAGACGGACGAGGTGGGTCAGGACATCGGTGATGATCGGGTGCTGGCGGCGTAGGTGGTAGCGGCCGAGGCCGGCGAGGCCGCGGATGAGGTCGAATTCGGCGAGCGGCGGGCGGAGGCCCGCGCGGAGGCGGGCGTCAGCCGCGGCAAGTCGTCGCTGTGTGACCGCGATGGTCGCGGTGTCGAGTGTGGTGACCGCTTGGGTGAGCTGGTCTGGGCGGCCTGCGGCGTCGAGTACGAAGGCGAGGGTGGGGGCGCCGAAGTAGAGGGAGGCGTTGGGCCCTGCGCTGGCTGGGTCTCGGGTTGCCGCCCGTAGCCAGGCGTTGGCGATGGCGGGGTCGCCGTGGCCGGTGCGGGCTCGTTCGAGGTGGAGCAGCGCGATGCCGGCTGCACCGCCCGCGAGGGACTGGCCTCGCCGCCGGCCAGGGCCTCGGGGAACGGCGGCGGGGTCGGCGAGCTGGTCCGCGATTGCCGCTGAGGCGGCCAGTGCCCGGCTGGAGAGCGTGTCGCGGCCGGTGTCTTCCGCGGTGCCTGGATTCATGCCATCTCCCGGCGGCGGAGAACGCTGAGCGCAACGGCGCGGGTGAGGCGGGCGCAGTCGCGCTCTGCCTGGACGGACGGCCCCGTCATCCGGAACTGGTGGAGGTGCATCAGCGTCGGCAAGAGGCCGCGGGTCGTGAGTCCGTCGCCGGCCGAGGTGAGCGCCGTCTGATAGTCGGCGAGCCTCGCCCGGCGGCGCGCCCAGGCGGTGAGGATCTCCTTCCCGCCCGGCAGGGTGTGCATCGTCGCCTGGCTTTCGCGCGGGTCAGCGAGGTGAACGGCGGCGTCGTGCTGCGCGCGGTCGATCGGCGGTCCCTGCGTGCGTGGTAGCTGCTCGACGAGCCAGCGGGCGGCGTCGTCTCCGGGTAGGCAGCCCGCGGCGAGGTCGAGCAGGCTCACGGCGACCAGCGCATGGGGGTGGGTGGCACCGCGGGCGGAGGCTGCGAGCTGGGCGAGTGCGGCGGTGGAGTCCGCGGCGAACAGCGTCTCCGTGGCGGCGAGCGTCGAGGCGCCGCCGAAGCGGCCGGTCTCTGGAAGGTAGGTGTCGAACTGGAGCTGGTCCAGTAGGCCGGCTTGGCGCAGTGCGGTCGCCCAGCGGCCCACTCTCCGGGCCGCGTCGCCGAACCCGTCAGGGTCGATGAGGCGGATTCGTAGCCGCAGATGTGGGGCTGGGTCCTGGTATCGCTGGAACCACCACAGCGGCGGGGTGTCCCAGTGTTCCCACAGGCTGGCGAGGCGTTCGGTGAGGATGGTGACCTGACGGTCGGGCTGGGCGTAGAGCTTGGCGTACAGCCAGGCGCCGTCTCCGGGTAGATGGGCGTCCGCCGAGGTCGCGATCCGCGCCGGGCGCCGTGGGCGCGGTACCTCCGCCGTCGGGGTCGGAGGTGCGGCGAGCGGGAGGACGATCTCGTGGGTCCGCCCGCCGATCCATCCGGCTGCGTCAGGCGGCGGTGCTTCCCGCAGGGTTGCCCGCGTGGCGCGGCCCAAGTCTGCGCGCAGCAGGTGGAGGTGGGCGGGCTCGGTCAGATCGAGCAGGAGGCGGCGGTCGTCGCTGCCGAGGAAGACCTGGTCGGGAACGCCCCATTGGTCCCGCCAGGCCGCGAGGTCGTCGCTCCACCGGGCGAAGGTGGCGTCCGGTCCGGGCAGGTCAGCCGGGGCCAGGAGCCAGCGGGCCGGGGCGAGGATCGTCCGCCCGTGGCGCAGGCGTGGCAGGAACGGCAGCCGTCGGGCCGCGCCCCAGGAGAACGGCGCGCAGGGGGCGGCGCGGGAAGTGCCGATCTCGCTGAGGAACCGGAGCAGGGGGTGTCCGTGACGGGTGAGTTCGACGGCGTGGAACGCGACCGGCTCCACCGGTCGGCCCAGGGACAACGAGACCAGCCACAGACCCGAACCGTCTGCGGTGACGGCGAGGTCCGTCACGGGGATCATCCCGCGGTCCGGCGGCTGGTACTCGCCGAGCGCGATGAGATGGTCCAGGATGCGCGGCGCGCGGGAGACGTTCGCAGCGGTGGCCGACAGCGTGCCACCCGACAACTGGACGAGAAGTGCCCCCGGCTGGCGGGTCGGCAGCGCGCGAAGTGCCGAGGTCATCTCCTCGCGGTCGGCCTCGTTGGCGAGGTCGAGGAAGCGGCCCAGAGTTGTCCCGGCGGCCCGTGAGACTCCCTCGACAGCGAGGTCGAACGCGCCGCGTTCCACCGCGCGGCGGTCTGCTGCGTGCAGCCGAAACCGCAGCTCCGTGTGGGGCTGGCAGGTCCAGCCCACCGCGTCGCTCGTGCGGAGCAGCGCGAGCGACTCGGSATCAAGGGTGACTTCGCGGTCTCGGCGGGCYGCCGCGGTCTGCGCCAGGGCAAGCAGCAGCGCGTCGCGGTCCGAGAGCGGGCCGGCCGTTGCCGGGCCGAGTGTGGTTCCCCGGTATCCGGCGGGCAGGCCGAGCCCGGTTTCACAATTGATCAGGGAGTTGACCGGCACGAACGCGCCGGCACCAAAGCGCTCAAGAAATCGATCATGATAGTCGCGCCAGGCGGCGTTGCCCCGGGGTGCCGGCGCGAGCCGGACCAGCAGGTCGACGGCTGCTTCTACCTCTCGGAGGAGCAGCCGAGGMAGTTCCAGCCCGACGCCGGCCCGCATGTCGAGGGCGATGGGAGGCCGGCGCCCGGAGGGGCTTGAGGTCGGGGCTGCGGTGTCTGGGGTCGCCGGCTGTGRCGTCCACGGTTCCGTGATGTCGGCGAGCCCGCGAGAGCGGCGGCGCAGGGCGTCCACGAGATCGGCCGCCTCGGGTACCGGGTCGGCACCGATCGCCCGCAGCGTCGCGAGGACCGCGCCGAGCGGGTCGAGTTCGGTGGACGGTGGCCGAAGCCCGGACAGCAGGAACCGCCGCTCGACCAGTGTCGAGAGCATGCCTCGAAGCACCCGCGCAGGCGCGGCCGGGAACTCGGTGCCGAGCTGGGCGGCCAACGTCCCGACGAGAACGGGTCCGGCCGCAGCCTTCATCACCGCCGCGACAGCCTGTGTGTATCGGACCGAGGTCTCGGCTGTGGACACCTCGGCGTCGCTCCCGGCTCGCGGGCCCTCGAACGGCAGTACCAGCCGACCATCACGAACGAAGGCGAGATCGTTCGCGCGGACGGGCAGGACGTCGAGAACACCCGGAACGCCTTCGAGCTGGTCAAGCACATCGAACAACCACGCCGTGTCCACCCGTGCCAGCATGCGATGGTGCGTCGGGTCTTCATACACGGTGAGCGCGGTACCGGGCCGGGCCGGGCCGACCCCGGCGAACAGGCCGAACGGTGTAGCTCGGCTCACCAGCCGTAACCGGTACCGCATGAGCGACAGCACGGCGCTACGTGCCTGCCGTGCGGGTAGATCGCCGCCCGCGCACACCTGGGCGATCCGGCGCGCGAGCACTGGGCTCGCGGCCTGCACGGCTGCGGCGAACGGCGCACACGCCCAAGCCTCGCGCAGCCACTGGCACCACCGCTCGGTCTCCTCGCCCCCGTCCCCAAGGTCAGGCCAAGGCAGCGCGGCCAGACCTGGCATCGGTTCGGCCACCCGAACGACACCCGGGCCAGCCACCCTGTACAGCGCGTCGCTGGCCCGAGCGCCGAGCCCGGCGACCTGCGGGCCGCTCGCCAAGTCGGAGTCGCGGACCTCTGACGGCGTGGCTCGCGGGATCGCCGAGCGTGGTGCAGCGGACCCGCCTGGGTCGCGAATGGTCGGCATGGTCGTCATTCCTGTCCGGCGAGCCCGGTCCGGCCAGGCAGCTTGTCGGCCGGACCGGGCTCAGGTCATGTTCCGGCCGGGTTCAGTCGCCAGGGCAGGTGTTCGGGCAGGCGCTCTGGCAGGTCGTGCCGCAGCCGTCGTCGGTCATGCGAATCAGCTCCTCGACGAGCTGGCCGGACTCGACCACCGTCACGTCGAGGTCGAACTCGTCGAGGTCAAGCGCGGAATCGGGATCGACGACCGGCGCGGGGGCGTTCTGGGGGGTCACGGAACCTCCTTGAGAAGGAATAGGGAATAGAGACATCGCCGTGGCCGTGCTGGCGCCTACGGCCGGATGGCCACGCCAGCCGGGAGGGCGTGTGCCCTCCCGTGAGGCGCCACGACGGTTCCCGCACTCAGACGGGAACCTCCGGGCCGGACGGCCAGGAGACGACGACACGCCGATGAGGGCGATCGAGAAACACGCCGCCGGCGGGCAGCGCGGCGTCCGGAGTACCCGCGGGGAATGCCTCGATACGGGCCGGCCGATCGGCCTTCCACGCGCGGATCCGTTCGATGAACTGGGAGGTCAGCAGCTCGGCGGCGGGACCCTGGGCCTGAACGCCAAACTCGCGGGACACACGGCCGGGAACCTTCGCACTGAGCGAGAAGTAGGCGAGACTGCCTTTTCCTACGACCGCCGGCATGCCGAGGCTCCACGCGTGGGCGACTGTCCCCCGCGTGACCRCAGCCTGCCGGGCCAGCAGCAGACCAGAGTTCTCCAGGCCGACCGCGAGCCACAGCAGCAGGTCATCGAACGGTTCTTCGCCGCTGTGGACACCCGACCAGGTCTTCACCCGCGGCCAGGTCAGCGCTTGGCGGACCTCGTCCACGTCCACCGGGGCCGCGTCGTCCAGCCGGACCACGACATCGTCCCCGTCCAACGCCAGCACCTGCTCCGGGAAAGCCCCAGCACCCGCGAGCGGGACAAAACTACAGACCTGGGCGTCGTGGCCAACCAGCCGCCCGCCGTCGGCCTCGAACACGACCGAGCGTGTCTGGCCCCGCAGCCGCAGCGGCACAACCAGCCGGCCGCCGGGCGCGAGCTGGTCCGTCCACGCGGAGGGAATGTCACGGACCGCCGTCGTCACCAGCACCAGGTCATAGGGCGCGTGGTCGGGCACGCCACCCTCGGCGTCGGCCAGCACCACCCGCACCCGGCCATAGCCCGCCGCGTCCAGACAACGCCGGGCGCGCTCGGCAACCCCGGGCAGAATGTCGACGGTAGTGACCTCGCCTGTCTCGCCGACGAGCTCCGCGAGCAGCGCCGCGTTGTAGCCCGCCGAACCGACCTCAAGGACCCGCATCCCCGGCGCCACCCGCGCCTGCTCCAGCATCATCGCCTGGATGTGCGGCGCCGACACCGTACTGACCATCCGACCCACCGCGTCGCGCACCGGGACGACCGTCCCTGTAGCCGCGTACGCCGCTGCCAGATCTGCGCCCGGCGCGAACAAATGCCGCGGCACCACGGCCAACGCACGCGCCACCCTCGGGTCACGGACCGCGCCGAGTTCCCGCAGCTCGTCAACCATGGCCGCGCGCAACACAGCAGCCGCGGTGGAACTCTCCTCATGCTGAATGGTCATCGAATCCTCACTGCGGGATTGGACAGCGGCCCGTGGCCTGGATGCCCGGGGCATTCGCCTTTGGCTGCGGAATTGGTCTGGGAGGGACACCCCCATCGCGCTTCGGGGRGTACCCGCCCGGCGGGCTGTGCGTGTTCTGTTCTCGACGCGCAGCGCAGCGCAGCACGCAGGCACAGGCGGCAGGGGCGCTCTGTGACTTTAGGAATGCAKGGGCCTGCGGAAGAACGGTCAGTCGCTGGTCGTCGTGTAAACTGACGGACCCGTGTTACCGGAGCCGCGCTCATCGTTGGTGTTGGGTGGCGTCGCCACTCGCCAGAGGGCCGGCGTCGACTAGGCGCAGATTCAGCTCGTACTCGGGGTCCATCAGCGGGTTCCCTCTGCGTCCTCCACTCATGCGGACCGCCGCGCCTCAGGCGGCCGTCGTCAACGTGGACGATCCTTCCAGCAAGGCGGACCGACCCGAAGACCTCCTCCACAGCCCCTCGCTCTCTCGCGCCGGCCGAGCTGACCAGTGTGGGCGTGACCGCCGTGTTCCTCCAGGGAGTCGCTCCCACCACGATTGCCAGGCGACAGTCGATCTGACCCACCGGGAGTGACTGACCTGAGGCGGGGCCATGTGCGGTGTCGTGTGCGAGCCCGCCGGCCGTCATCCGATCTGGCCCCTTTCTAGCGGAGAGACCGACTCCCACGCCGTTCGGCTCGCGGGCGAGCCGACAAGATGCCAGATCGGACGCCGTGGGAACCAGCCCAGGCCAGATCGGATGACGGAAAGCCAGCGACAGGCCACATCGCTGACGCATGGCCAGAAACGGCGACGCCTGACAACGATCGCCGACGCGGGGACGCAAGTCATTCCCTCCACTACGAACATCCTGTTCACCCCTTCGCAGAGCCGCTGACCTGCGAGAACACTGCCGCGCGCGTCGCTTTGTCCGTAGCGACCATGCCGATTCGTTCCGGAGGAGCCCACAAGGACACGACCGTGCTCGTCGCCCAGATCGTGCCGAGGAGCCAGCAGCCTGTGGCCTAGTCCGCCCTCGCGGGCGCCGCGACCGGCACGACCGCACGATGCCGTGACTTCGATCCGCTCAGCCCTTCTGTTCTGGCCGTGCGCCGACGACTACGGTTGCGATGGCGGTCGGTGACCGAAGCCCGAAACGGATTGCCGTCCACGGCCAGGGAAGGGGCACAGCGGCATGGGCAAGACCAGCCAGCGCGTCGAGCAGGAAGAGCTGCGGGCGCGGATGCGCGCGGTCGGCATGTCCCACGACGAGATCGCGACCGAGTTCGCCCGCCGTTATAGCTACCGTCCCCGCGCCGCCCACCGGGTCGCGCACGGCTGGACCCAGGCGCAGGCCGCTGGGCACATCAACGCTCATGCCGCCCGGGTTGGCCTCGACCCGGGCGGCGCCGCTCCGTTGACCGGGCCGGGGCTATGCGAACGGGAGCTGTGGCCGCAACCGAACAACCGCCGCCGGCCCACACCGCAGTTCCTCGCGCTGCTCGCCGAGGTCTATGGCACCAGTATCCACAACCTGATCGACCTCGATGACCGCGAACAGATGCCCCCAGCAGACCTGCTCCTCATCAGCACGATCCGCGTGGAGGGCGTGCCCGCGAGCGCTGTCGGTTCCCTTGCGCGCACCAAGGCGGTGGACGTCGAGGCGCCGCTGATGACCGCATTGAACCGGCAGCAGTTCCTGCTCGCCGTGTCGATCTCGGGGGTTGCCGCGGTGACGCCCCGACAACCGGCCGCGCCTGCCGTGTCGGTAAACACCAGTAGGGCACCGGCCGGGGACGATCTTCTTGCTGATCTGCGGGAGGCCGTCACGGTTCCAGCGGAGTGGTCCGCTGACCCTGGCGTGACCTCGGCGGGTGCCTTTGCTGACCTTGAGGCGCGGGGGCGGGAGTGCCACAACCGGTATCAGCGGGCCGACTATGCTGGGGCGGCGCGGCTCCTTCCCGCGGTGGTGCGGGGTATCGACACGCTGGTCGCTGATTCGCCGGCGGGCGTGGACCACCGCGCGGTCCGGCGGTCTCAGGCTGTCGCGTACATCGCTGCCGCCAAGCTCGCGACCAGGACCGGCGACCACGATCTAGCGTGGCTGGCCGCGGACCGTGGTCAACACGCGGCGCTCGCCGCCGACACGCCAGTGCTTCTGGCGACCGCACGCAGGCAGATCGCCTGCGTCTTCCACGACACAGGGCGGCTGGCCGACGCCGAACGGGTCGCCCTCAGCGCACTCGACGCCCTGAACCGGCGGCGAGGCGACGAGGACCACCCCGACATCGTTTCCGCGCGGGGCGCCCTTCTCCTGCTCGCGGCGATGACCTCGGTCCGTCAGGGTGAGCGGGCGCAAGCCCGCCGCCGGCTCACCGCCGCGGCCGAGCAGGCGGGCACGCTGGGCCGGGACGACAACCGGTTGTGGTCGGCGTTCGGGCCGACGAACGTGGCGATCCACACCCTCACCGCGGCCCTGACGCTCGACGATCCGACGGAGGCGGTCGCCGTCGGCGAACAGATCGACACGCGTCTGCTGCCTCCCCCGCTGGTGGGCAGGCGTGCGCGATTGCACCTAGATCTTGCCGACGGGCACGCCCGCCTGGGCGAGGACGCCGTCGCGGCCGTGCACATCCTCGACGTCGCCCGGCGAGCTCCACAGCTGCTGCGGGTCGACCCGACCGCTCGGGCGGTGCTGGCGACGCTGCTGAGCCGCGCCCGCGGTTCCATCGTCTCTGTCCTGCGGGACGTCGCCGAGCAGGCCGGAGTCGCGGCGTGACGGCTGGGCGACCGGTGCTGCATCTGGTCGTCTGCGCGGCCCCGCCCGCCGCGCAGATCAACGAGCTGATCCGCCACGTCCGCGGCGAGGGGTGGGCCGTCTGCCTCATTCCGACGCCGGCCGCCGCGACCTGGCTGGACGTGCGCCTTCTGGAGGAGCTAACCGGCCACCCGATCCGCTCGCGACCCCGGCAGCCAGACGAGCCTCGCCTACCGCCCGCGGACGCCGTGGCGGTCGTCCCCGCGACCTTCAACACGATCAACAAGTGCGCCGTCGGGATCAACGACAATTCAGCGCTGGGCGTCGTCAACGAGGCGATCGGACTCGGTCTGCCCGTCGTCGTCGCCCCCTACGTCAAACCCACCCTCGCCGCCCACCCGGCCTTCGCCCGAGCCCTACGCGACCTGGCCGCCTACGGGTTCACCGTCCTGCCGACCAACGCGATCGGTCCCCCCGACGGCACCACCACCTTCGCCTGGCGTCCCGTTCTGGACTCGCTGCCCGCCGCCCGGCCCGCCAGCGAAATCTCCGCGCAGGAGGACCCGTGATGACGGCTGCGCCCGTGCCCCTGTCCGACGACGAGATCGAGAGACGACTGCGTGAGCTACCCGGCTGGTCACGGGTCGACGACGAGATCACGAGAACCTTCGGCATCCGCTACCACGGCGCGGTCGCGCTAATCGTGCACGTCGCGGACATCGAGCGGCTGATCGGTCACCACGCCGACATCGACCTACGCTGGGACAGCATCCGCTTCGGCATCACCACGCACGATGCYGGTCACCGGATCACCGACGCCGACTTCGATCTCGCTCGGCGCATCGACGACATCGCCCGAGCTCACGGCGCCGAACCCAGCTGAGAACCTCCAACCTGCACGCGCGGGGACGTCCGCGCCGGGCGCACACGTTGTTGATCACATGTGGCGCGCCACAATACCCAACAGGCACACGAACGATTCGCCGCTATCGATCCGAACATGAAGCCTCATCGGCAGGTCTTCGGGCAGGTCAGCGGCCTGTACCCGCACGAATCAGATGTTCGCTCCGCAGGGAATGACCATCATGTGGGTCTCTTGGGACGCTGGGGACGTTCAGCGTCGGCGCGGCAGCTCACCGTCAGGAAGGCGGCGGTCAGCTGGCCCGGTCGCCGTGCGCGCCTACGTCGAGAAGGGCCTGATGATCGCGTATTCCCCATCCGTACCTGCCGTCGATCCCGCGGCGCGGTCCGCCTGCGACGAGGGGCGTTCCCGCGCTGATGAACCTGTGGTCTTCACCGACGGGCACCACTTCAACCTCGCGGCGTCCTCGGACCTGGACTCGGTTGCCTCGACGGCGGCCGGCCCTCTGTCGGTGATCCTTCAGGTGACGAAGCGGTGCAATTTTGACTGTTCGTTCTGCTCGGAGACGTTGCAGGAGCCGGACCCCACGCTGGATGCGTTGGAGCGGATGCGGGACAATCTGGCCGGGGTGCCGCGGGTGTTCCTGTCCGGCGGTGAGCCGTTGCTGCGCCGGGACTTCGTGGACATCGTCGACCTGTTCGCTGGGACGGTCATCGGCGTGCCGACCAACGCGACCCGCGGTCTTCAGCACGCGGCGCGCCTGTCCGGCAAGATCGCGTTCGTGAACGTCGGGCTGGAAGGGCCGCGGGCGACGACGAACCGGGTCMGCGGCGACTACGACGCGGTGATGGCCGGGATACGGGCGTTCCAGGACGCCGGGCTGCCGTTGTCGCTGTCGGCGGTGGTCTACYGCTCGACGCTGGCCGCGTTGCCGTTCACCTACCAGATCGCCGACCTGCTGGACGCCGGAAAGCTCAAATTGATCCTGCCGTTGAAGAAGGGCAACGCGCTCGACCTCGCCGACCACGAGTTCATCAGCCTGGACGAAGCCACGCTGATGTTCGACCGGCTGGCCGAGCTGCGGACGGTGCACGACTGGCGGCCGGCACTGCGCCTGACGGCCTGGACCCCGGACACCGAAGGCCACATGATCGTTGTCGGGCCGTCGGGGCAGGCCAGTGCCTGGCCGGTCTACGGCGCCCCCGACCTACTCGAACCGCTGGGCAACCTGCTCGACGAGCCGATCGCGGCGATCTGGGCGCGGTACCRGTTCCAGCGCAACCACTACGCCAAATACCTGGGCCGCTCGATCCGCGCCCTCACCCGCGCCGAGCGACCGCCATCAGGGCGTCCTTTGCTGCGGATCAGCCATGCGTGAGGCAACGAACCTGGGCTGGGCCGACACACCTTTTGGTGCCGAGCGGCGGCCGTTCGCCGAACGCACACCGCTGTTGGCCGCGTTCACCGTCCTGACCCGCGCCGCGTCGCCGGACGCCATGGGAGCGGTGTACCTGCGGCTGCCACGGGGCCGCACTCTGGCGGTGACCGAGAGGACGTTGCGGTTCGGCTTCCACGCCGTCGCGGCCGAGGACCCGGCGGAGACTCTCCTCGTCGCCGCCGGGCTCGATGCCCTGCTGGTGCAGGCCCGACGCCGGGCGGCGATCCTCGCAGGCCACCGGCTCGCCGACGACCTGGCGAGGCTCGCCGCCGCCGGCGCACCTACACGCGGAATCACCGCCCTCGCCGCCGCCTGGCCGGGCGAGACCRCGCAGCCCAGTCTCGCGCGTCTTCACGACACGGCGCGCGGCTCCACGCCGGTCGTACTGGAAGACGTGTGTACCGCGTTTCATCTCCACGGCCTGTTCGCGGAGTCGGGTACCTCTGCCGACCCTGCACGGGTGGGGTATGGCGCCTCGGCGGGGGCACCGCAGATCCTTCGGCAGGTTGTTCTCCGCGCGCTGGCGATCGCGCTCGTCGCGGCGCGCAGCACGGGCCATTATCAGTGGGACCAGCTCAATCTCGACGATGTCGTCGAGGCCGCCGCCTGGGACCAGACCACCGACATCCCTGCCGCAGGTCCAACGGCTGTGACTCCCGCGACTACCCCTCCAGCACGGCCCTCGTCCGTGCCTGCCGTACCGGCTGGTCGCGACGACCAGACGTTGGCCGCGGAAGGAGTCCGCTGATGCTGCGCAACTGCCTCGTCGTGGCCGTCGAGGGTACCCACGCCTCCGGCAAGACCACGCTCACCCATGCCCTGGCGGCACATTTCCGGGAGCGTGGGGTGYACGTCGCCTGCGTGCCCGAACCGGCTCGGAACTCCCCGTTCATCGAGGAGATCGTCGTGCACGGCCGCGGCGAGTTCGACCTGGAAACCGAGGTCGACTTGTTCGCCGCCCAGCTGTCCAGCCAACTCCGCGTCGCACGCCAACACACCATGATCATCTGTGACAAGACGATCGCGAACGTCCTCGCCTACGCCTGGCTCGTCCTGCCCGGCGGCCCAGAGGGACCCCACGCGCCGGTCCTGCGCGCGATGGAAGCCTTCTGCCGGGCCTGGGCGTCCGTCTACGACGCGGTCTTCTACTGCTGCGACAAGTTCGACCAGCACCAGATCGGCGACCCCTACCGGTCCAAGGTCCTCGACATCCAACCCGCCGCCGACCGCGTCGTGCGCAGCATCTGCGCCACCGTCGGGCAGCGCATCTTCGACATTCCACCGAACATGTCCACCAGCGCGCGGGTCGGCTGGATCGCCGAGCAGCTCACGACCCTCGGGCTCAACCCGACCAGCCGCTGACCGTTTCCTCAGCACAGTCGGGAGATACTGCCACCATGGGGTACCGCAGCGTCATCGACGTCATGCTCCTGCTCATCCGCGATGATGCGGTCCTGCTCGCGTTGCGATCCGGCACGGGATTCGCCGACGGCTGGTGGAACGTCCCGTCAGGAAAACTCGAAGATGGTGAGGACGCCGCTTCCGCGCTATGCCGCGAGAGCCGTGAAGAAATTGGCCTTCATCTCGATCCCGCCTCGCTTACTCTCGCTTCGACGGTCCACTTCCGGAACGAGCGCGGGGAAGCGCGCCTTGGCCTGTTCTTTCAGCCGGAGTGCTGGCACGGAGGTACGTATTCGGAAGTCCCGTTGTTGATCTTTTGGGGGGACGGCCTTCGGGGCTGGGTGTGGCCTGATGGTCGTGGTGGGTGATGTTCTGCCGGT
>NZ_MOMD01000057.1:0-40586 GCF_001983015.1 Frankia sp. CcI156 | reverse complement strand
GCCTACGCCGCGGTCGTGCGCGCCCAGGCCGGGCTGCTCGCAGCCCTCAACGGCGAGATCGCCCGGCTCGAGGAGCAGGTCGCGGACCATTTTGACCAGCACCCGGACGCGAAGATCCTGCTGTCCCAGCCCGGCCTGGGACCGGTCCTCGCGGCCCGGGTGCTCGCCGAGTTCGGTGACGACCCGACGCGCTACGCCGACGCGAAGGCACGGAAGAACTACGCCGGCACGAGCCCGATCACCCGCGCCTCCGGGAAGAAGAAGACGGTCCTGGCCCGCTACGCACGCAACAACCGGCTCGCCGACGCGCTAYATCAGCAGGCGCTCTCGGCCCTGAGCGCATCCCCGGGCGCCCGGTCGTACTACGACGCGATCCGCGCGCGCGGCACGTCGCACCACGCCGCGCTGCGCYAGCTCGGCAACCGGCTCGTCGGAATCCTGCACGGCTGCCTCAAGACCCACACCCCCTACAGTGAGGCAACCGCATGGACACAGAAAGCAACACTCGACGTCGCCGCTTGACAACGAAAACCATGGGATGTCTGACCTGCGCCAGCACGCCGCAGGCGGGTATCCCATCAAGTGGGATACCCGCGTGCGCACCAGAGGGGATACCCCATGGGAAGGGGGTATGCCGATGTCGCGGCCGGCGTCCAGGCGGCGAACTGCCCTCACCGTTGAAGACGTGGCTGGCGGCTCGGCCTGGGTAACACATCCGCTGTTCACGGCCCTGTGGCCTCTCGCTGTGCGTTGCCGTGGCGGTGCCAGCGCCGCTGCTGGCCGGTCCGGTTCCCCGTGGGCGGCGTGGGGCTTGTGGCCGGCGGGGACACCGTTGCTGGCGCTCCGCTGGGTCGCCGCGGCGGTGGCTCACCTCGGCTACTGGGTCGCGCGCGGGGCCGCACGCGGTCGTTATCCCGTACCGGGGGGGCAGATCTAGACCACGGGGTGGCTGGGTTCGCCGATTTGCTCTCTGCCTGCGCGTCCGACGGTTACGTTCTGAGGTGTGCCGCTAGAATTCCTGCGGATGCTCGGCCGCGATGGCCACCCGACCCCGCTGGGGCAGGCCTTCGCCGAGTACGGCCGCATCGCGAAGACTCTGGCTCTGCTGGCGATAATGGAACCTCTCGACGACACCCATCGCCGGGTGGTGAGGTGAACACCCAGACCACCGTGCAGGAATCCCGCCACAAACTCGCCCGCGTGATCTTCCACGGCCGCTGCGGGCAGATCTACCGGGAAGGGCAGGAGGACCAGCCCGGCGCCCTCGACCTGACCTCAACGCCGCCGTGCTGTGGAACACCCGCTACCTCGCTGTCCTACGCCAGACCCGACACCGACGTCGCCCGGCTCTCCCTGTCCGGGAATGCCCATCTTAACTTTCTGGGCTGCTACTCCTTTTCCCCCGCCCCAAGGCTTTGGCCTGTGGGCTCTGCGTAGCCCCGAGGACGATCCTGATGAGGAGACCGCTATGAGCCAGCAGGAGGAGCCGTCCGGGTTCGCCGCGGTGACCGTGGTTCTGCTGACGGTCGAGGAGTTTCCTGGCGAGCTCGCCGATGACTATCCGGCTGCCTGCGCGGCCCTCGATCTGCCCGTCACATATGACGGGTAYGCACTGCTTCTCGGTCAGGACACCACCGGGGCCCGATGGACCCAGGTCGGCACGGACACCGGCGCCGCCCGCAGCGCCTTGGCCCTGTGGGACACCGGCTTGCAGACCGGGATCTCCACCAACCCCAAGCGTCTGCTCGCCTACCGGCCGGGCTGGCCCATCGAATGCCACCTGGCCCTCGCGGATCGGACGGACCCGCATGATCCGACCGGGGTGGAGACACCGCTGCGACCACCGCAGAGGACCGCCTGGCCCGGTGCGGAACGCCGCCGCGCCGCCGACCGTCTCGCCGGCGGTCTGGAAGATCTGATCGTCGACGACGACACCGGCTTCGACGAGCCCCGCCTGCGCCTGCACGACATCCTGCCCAGGCTCGCCGACCTGGACCATCCCGCCGTCACACAGGCCCTCGACGCCGCTTGGCGGCTCGCCGCCGACTCGGCCCCCGCTCCAGGAAGCGTGCGGTCCCGCCGTGCCACGCCCGGCCCGGCGCGGCTTCTGCGCGCCAGCGCGGACGGATGGAGCCTGGTGGGCCGCACCGACAACCCGGTCCTGCTCCTGACAGACCAGCTCCCCGCCGTCGCAGCAGACCTCACCGGTACAGACCGACTCGCCGAACTCCTCGACGCCCTGGAGGCAGCCGCGACCCGGGCCGTCATCCCCTCGCCACCGCCCGCCTCGCCGAGGCGGCGGGGCCAGCCAGGACGCTCCAGATCACAGACGTGACTGTGAAGTGCACACGTCCTCGGCGCGACGGCCAACGCTGCCAGCGAGACGCCGCGGAATGGCCCGGACAACGCCAAGGCCTCGGACAACCGGATCTCGACTGGCCGGACCTACCCCGGTCGGTGGCCTGCTGGACACATCTGACCGACCCCGAACGGGAGATGTGTCTGCAAGCCCGCGCACGACGCGACGAGGCCAGCCGAGAACACCGCGCCCGCGAGGCCGCCGCCCGGGAAGCCGCCGGCATCCCCCCTCCACAACCGGTCACCATGGTGGAACGCGACCCACCGGTGTGTACCGGGGACTGCATCTCCGAAGCCGCCGCCTGGGACAGGGCTCATCCGGGACAGTTCCACGACCACAGCGACGGCGCGATGATGTCCTGCGCCACCTGCTATGGCTATGTGTGCTGTTCCTGCGGTCACGCACCGGTCCCGGGGACGCTGATGATCTGCGACCGGTGCGGTGAGGTGGAAGCGGCCGCACTTGCGGCTGACGCCGACTGGGAACCGCCATCCGACCCGCGCGACGACCTCAACCGGCTCATCGGCCGCATCGTGCACACCGGCAACCTGACCTACGCCACCGTTCACGCCCGGGTCAACAAAGCGATGGGCGTAGCGCGGCGCCGAGAAGCCGACCCTCAGGCAATCCAGGAAGGCATCGCCTTCGCCCACGCCTGGCTGGAGGCGCTGGCCTGCGACGAACCGGACCCGATCATTGCCACCCGGGACGATCCGGCCACCGGCATCGCAGCCCCGACCGGCAGGGCACCACGGCTTCGCATCATCCCCATGCCCGCCTCCGGCCCCAGATGGCAGGCGCAGCTCGACCTCATCCGCGCGAGCGGGGCGATCTACGATGCCCAGAGCCGACTCTGGTGGCTGTCGCTGAGCACAACCGAGCCGGGCTGGGCCGCGCTGCAGACGCTGTTCACCGCCGCCCGCGAACACCAGACTCAGATCATCGTRGAGATGTTMCCGCCCTGACGGAGAGCAGGYGGGCGCGGATCAGCCGGCGCTGGAGGGAACCACAGCCACGAACTCGGCCCCCTTGTGGTTGGCCACGATCAGCGCGAAACGATGCCCGACCGGGCATTGAAGATCGACCTGGACGTATCCGCCCCGTGTACCGATCGGGCTGTCGTAGTCGTCGCGGTCGGGGAACACCGTCACGGCCCTGTGATCTTCGGCGAAATCCGCCMGGTCCACAGTATCGGCTCCGCAGGAGGGACAGCGCAGCTGCCACTGCAGACCGTCCGCGGTGGTCCCGTCAGGGACGAGCACCTGCGGATGAGGGTTCATCAACATCGACAGCTCCCACCATGAGTGCACAACACCCGCATCGACTGGAAGCCGGCGCGAGATCCTGGTGCGTACAGAATCCTCCTGTGCCGCAGGGCCTTCGAAACCACCCCGGCGAACACAGAGTCGGCAAACGGTCGTCAGTCGACGCCCGCCAGCCGCACCCCYCGACCCGCATCACGACGTCGGCAGCCCCCGTCGACGGTCAAAGGTAGGAGACGTCCGTGTCGAGTATTTTGGGGCCGTGTTGATCGGATACGTGCAGGTCGCCACCGCCGACCAGAACCCCGACCACCAGATCGACGCCCTGGAACGCGCCAGCGTCGCCCGCCGCAACATCCACATCGACCTGGCCTCCGGCGTCAGCGGTCACCTCGACAAGGCCAGCGTCGACAAGCGGCCCGCCACCACAGGGAGCTCGGCATGAGCGGCCAGGAGATCTGGCGCACCACGACCAACCTCGACGTGACGACCGTCGTCGAACGCGGCGGGAGGGTCTCTGTCCGCCTCGCCGACCGCGAGGTCTACTGGGCGCAGCTGGTCCCCGGCCGCGACYCCGCAGAGAGCCGCTCCTCGCATGAGCTGGTGCTCGATGCTTTCGCGCAGATGCTCGTCGACCAGCTTCATCCTGGGTCTCACCCCGGCACTTTCCACCCGCGTCGAACTGGACCATGACGCACGGAAGGGGGTAGCCAGCCGCGAGGCTGGTCCAGGGTTGCTCGCTCCCATCAAAGATCACCAGTGCCGCTGCGTGGATCTTTCTCGTCCTCGACTCTCGCCGGCCGCTGACCCGGATTGGAACACGACTCATGTACGACGGAGGCGACTACGAACTCGTCTGGCCACGGCACCTGTTCGTCCACGAAGCGAGCAACCTGCTCAACCACCGCAGGATCCACCGTGACTGGGATGACCGCTGCCTACTACTTCTCGATCACGCGTTCGCAGGCCCTACTCCCCAGGACGACTTCCGTCAGGCAGCCGCGCAGTCCCCGCCTCCACGTGGCCTGAGTAACGGGCAGGCCTTCCTCCGCGACCTGATGTCCAGCTCCGAACAGCTCCGCGAGACCACAACACCGCAGTACCGCCCGTACTGGTCCGAACGCCGGGCGGGTACCTCCCCTGACCGTGCCGGTCTGCGTGCCACAGCCCGCCAGTTCATCGACATCGTCAGCCATCTCAACAACCACGGATACTTCGAGCAGGCGTTCGGTAAGGACTGCGTCGACGACCCCAGCGAGATCGACCCCTCGGCCGTCATCGAGCGCGCCATCGGCGCCGCGGACCTGTGGCCGCTGACGCCGGACCGCCTCGCACAGAACATAGACGTGTTCTGCGACGTGGTCGAAGTGCTCCACGACCTGGTAGCGCGCCCCCGATCTCGCGGACTACACGACTACGACGGATGCGGCTGGCACTACCGCGATTTCTCTCCCGCCACAGGCCGCGTCGTCTACCGGTGGCGCGTCAACGGTCTGCTCGAACGAAGCGACCTCGGCATCCACCTCGCGGACGAAGGCGAGGATGTCGGTCGCCTGGTCACCAGCACCGATCCCGCCCGCTCGGACCTCCTGCGCAGCATGGCCCAGCAAGAAAGCCCGGCCGCTGACCGGCTCCGCCACGCCATCAGCCTGTACCGGGCACGGCACGCCGACGAACACACCAAGAGATCCGCGGTCGTCGTCCTCAGCGGCGTTCTCGAAGAACGTCGACAGCTGATCAAAGATGAGCTGCTCAGTAAGGACGAAGGCGACCTCTTCACGATCGCGAACAAGTTCGCGATCCGGCACCAGAACGAACAACAGAAAACCGACTACGGCGTCGACTTTCTCGACTGGATCTTCTGGTGGTACCTCGCGACGATCGAGCTCACCGACCAGCTCCTCGCACGCTAAACAGCGATCATCGCTGGCGCCAAYGGCTGTAAGTTCCCTGCTCACAGCCGTCATCGCGACCTTGGCGGAGTCTCCCCGATGGCCAGCGCGCCAGGCTGGAGGCCGCGGGCGGTCTCACCAGCATCTACGAATCGGCGATCAAAGACGTGTGCGCCACGCTGGAGACGCTGCTCCGCGACGTCTTCCACCGCAATGTCCCGACCCCAGAGGCGGTCGGGAAGACTGCCAAGCAGACCGGGAGCGTCTTCCAATGCCTCGATGACGCCGCCGCCCTACCGGGACCACCTCAACCGTGACCTGCCTGCCGCTCTCGGGGACGGTTGGACGGCCCTGACCGAGGGCATGACTGTCCGACACGTCCAGACCCGCAACGCCCGGCCTCGTCGACGCCCGGTACCTCACGCGTGTCCCGCACGCCACCCAGACCGTTGGCCAGCGGGTCCATGTCGGTCTCCGCCAGGTTCTCGATCTCCTCGACGCGGCCACCGCTCTCGGCACTCTGCTCGCGCCGACGAACCCCTGACCACCATCACGTTCGTCGAGCCGGACACCGTGCGACGAATCGAGGCCGCGGGCGGGCAGCCGCCGCCAGTGCTGAGCGCGGGAATGGAGATCACGGCGACCGGGACGGTGGAAACGGTTATGAGCCCGTCGAACACCCCAGCCTGGCCACCACCGGCCCAGGTGACGTTCCAGGTGACCGTCGCGGTCACGGTGAACACACCGCCGGGCTGATCCTCGGAGACCGTCTGGTAGGTGTGCCCGCAGTCAGGCGACGACGCCTTCGGGTCACCGCCATCCGGGTAGGGGGTGCCGGGCCCGGTGCAGTGGACCTGGGCGCCGTCGCCCATCACCCAGTCAACCCCCGTCGGGGTCGCCGTGGCGGTGACCGACACGCCGCCGGCGGCGGCCGTAGCGGAGACCGGCCGCCAGCCGGCGGGGTCCAGCCACATCCAGGTCGGCAAGCGGATCAACTGCCGGCCGATCGGGCTCAACGCGATCGCCGGGCCTTGCAGCCGCAGCTGGCTGCGGGCCTGCTCCGCCAGCCCACCCACATCCGGCCCGCCCGCCGCCGGCCCGCCCTGGCCGTCGGGTATCCATACCGGCGGCCGGTACAACGCGTCCCGCACGCCGTCGGTCTGGCACTGGTAGACGTACCAGGCACCCGGCCGACCGTCCGGCCCCGTCGCGACCGGCCGCGCGAGGAGCGGGCCGGGCCGGTCGACCGCCGCGACCACCCGCAGACCGCCGTCGGGGGCCGGGCGGAACAGCACCGGCCGGATCGCCTCTGTGGTGGGCTGGAAGTCGCTGCGGACGTAGGAGCAGCGCGCGACGTCCGCCGGGTCGAGCGCCACGTCGCCCGGCGGAYGGGACGACCCACCGCGACCCGAGCCACCGCTCCCGCCGTCCTGCGGTGGCGGCGCCTGCCCGCCAGGGGCTGCGGGTGTGAGGCCATCACCGCCCGCGACCAGGTCGCAGCCCGGGATCGGATTCTGCGCACAGTCCGTAGTCGCGTAGCTGTCAGCGAACGCCGGCGCGCCTGCGGCGAGGAACCCGAGCAGGCAGGTGCCGGTGAGGACGAGACGTGTCAACTGCATGATCCCACCGGCTCGACAGCGAACCGGGTCACCTTCCACGACCCGTCCTGATGCAGCCGCACCTCGGACGTCACCGCCCGCCGCCCACCCGGCTCGTCGGTGAACGGCGCCCCGTCCGCACGGTGGCGCAGCCAGTTCGTGCTGTCGGAACAGTCGAACACCATCACCGTCGTCGGCGCGTCGGCCGGCTCCACGGAGGTGACCTCCGGATGCAGCACGGGGGCGCCACGCGACACCAGCCCGTTGTAATGATCGGCGTACAGGCCGCCGGAGACTGCCTGCAACGCGTCCCCCGACGCGTACCGCGCCAGCTCGGGTGACTGCCAGTCCGAGGTATGACTCGCCTCGGCCATCGCCTCCCACAGACCGACATAGGCGGCCACCGCCCGCTGCCCGGCAGCATCAGCTGGTGACGTGGGCGACGGCGACACCGTCACCTGCGGCCCCGAGGATCGACCGAGCGACGTCGCCGGCCCAGGAGCCGGTTCGGCGCTGTCATCGGAGCTGCAGGAGACCACGAGCACGCCCGCGGCCAGCAACCCGACGGCCACCCCGCGGACCGGCCAGCGGCGACCGCGAGAGTCCGAACGAGGAGCCACCATGCCCACCTCGCAGACATCCGGCGCCGGTCCGTCACACCAATGCGACGGACTGTCCCCTTCAGCCTGCCTTGCCGGACACGCACCGGCCCGTTCCAACTTCCAAGTCGGAACGACACGCCAGCACAATTTGACACATTCAGGCCATAAAGCGGCTAGTCATTCGGAAGCACTACCTGGCCCGAAAGAACCACAAGATCGCTGGCAAGAACGGGGCGCTGGGGATCTGCACGTGGCCGCTGGCACAGCGCGACCGCAATCCCTMCCGCCCGACCACGTAGTAGCCCGCCTCTGGGTGCACCTGGCACAGGAAGCCGTAGCCGCCCAGGCACAGGTTCCGCCCACTGTGCAGGCCGACGATCATCACACCCCCGCCGGATCGCCCGCCCCAGGACCGTCACCTTCTCGACCAGCTTCTGGGCGCTGCGTGCACGGCAGCGCGCTCCGCCGATCCGACTCGACGAAGCGGCGTCCGCCCTCACCTTCAAAACCGGCGGCCAGAGAGCCCAACCGTCCGCGACGACCGACAGAATCGACAGGATTCTGGCCTCAAGGTGGCTGAGCACCCGGAGTGGGTCACAGGGTGATGAGGGGTTTATCTGCTCCGGTGGGCCAGCAGACTATCAGAGGGAGCGCAGCCCATTCAGTGCTTCAATGAAGTCCAGCCGGAACTCGGCAACGCTGATCTCGCCGCCCCGTTGGGGACAGGATCGCTGCCCAGCAGATCGCTGGTGGGACCGGTGTCGTCATGAAGACCGTCGGCGGGAGATAACGCGGCTGTGGGTACTGCGGTTAAATAGATCGCGCAAATCGGGTAGATGTCGACACTTCAAGTGATGGTACCGGGACGCTCGGGAATGCGTCTCCGCGTCCCCTGCGGCGGCCACAGACGCAGGCTGTCGTTCCGTCGAAGCATTCCATAGCGTCGATAAGCAGCCGGTCGGCCGGCCGGAGGCGTTCGCGGTCGTAGACATCAAGTAGATTATGAACATCCGTACCGTACACAGTCGCGAGTAGCACGAGGATTTGCGGGGTAATGCGACGCCGCTCGGGAAATGGCCAATGCTCCAGCTCACAAAGGCGCGGAGCGGTCATGCCAGCCTTGCCCTCCGGGTCGATGTCGAGACGGGCAGCATGGTCGTTGATGTGGTCGGCAGCCCGTTGCAGTGTCCAGCCGTGGGCATGGCGAAACGCGGAGCGAGGGCGAAGCCGATAGCGACGGGTGAACTCGACAGCAATCTCGGCATGTGTCATCCCGGAGCCACGCATGCGGTCGCGCAGGGTACTCTGCTCGACCCTCATGCTCATCTTTCTCACCGCTTCCTCCTGTCGAGTTCCGGGACATGCTTCGCTCGCGCAGAAACATCAGATCMGACGGGGCCTCACAGTGCATGAAGGCGGTCGCGGACCCGTCGCAGTACCTCGACATCTGGCAGCGACTGGCCGGGAAGGGAATGGGCGTGGAGAGGGGCAGGAATACGTCGTGGTAGACCRGCGGATGTGACTGGAAGTCGCGCCTCGATTTCAGCCCACACAACTTTCCCGCCGTGGGTGCCGGGCCGATATCCCCACCGCTGGCTCAACGACTCCACGATCAGTAGACCTCGTCCGCTTTCCGCGTCATCCTCCGGCGCCTGGCGGACCGGCGGGCGGCTATCGGCATCCCACACATCGATAAACAGGCGGCCCTCTGCGCAGACCAGACGCGCTTGCACCACTGCCTGCCCATCGGCGATGCCTCTATCGGTAGTCATCACCGCATTGGTGACCATCTCACTGGCCACCAGCTCGACGACCTCGATCAGGGGCAACAGCCCCCACTCGCGCAGCACGGACCGGACGAACCATCGGAGCTGGGGAACCGCTACCGCCACTGCCGGAAGTGTGATCTTGCTTGYCCGCTGGCAGGTCACCACAGCGCACACGAGGTCATCTCCGCCCGTCGTCTCGATCTTCGCGCTGTCCCCGCCGGGCCTCGCCTTGCGGTGGTCATCCGGCGGGGACAGCTGACTGCGAGGAGGACGCCCCGGCACGACAAACCCCAGGCCGACGAGCGGCCCCGTCTGCACCGGAGCGCCCTCGAAGCGTGATGATGGACCTCTGTACCTTTAAATGCAACTGCATCTGTAGCCTTGCTTATGGTGGATGTGAGAGGCCAGCGAACCGGACCCAGACGCTGGCAGACTGCGATCAGATGTCGGGCGTCCGGTGGCGGAGGAAGCGTGGCGAAGTCATCAGCAGGGCCGACGGTGCGCAGCCGTCGGCTCGGGGTAGAGCTGCGCAGGTTGCGGGAGGCGGCCGGCCTGACCGCCGAGGAGGCGGGACAGGCCATCCGTGCGTCTGATGCCAAGATCAGTCGGATCGAGAACGGGCGGGTCGCCGTCCGCGCCGTCGATGTGGCCGATCTCCTGGCCGTCTACGGCGTACAGGACACCGAGCAGCGGGAGGCGATCCTCACGCTTGCCAAGGAGACACGTCGGCAAGGCTGGTGGCGCAGCTTCAGTGACGTCGTCCCGCGCTGGATGGAGGTCTACATCGGCTTGGAAGCCGACGCCTCGTCGATCAACACCTACCAGTCCTCACTCGTGGAAGGACTGCTCCAGACACCGGAGTACGCCGCCGCCGTGATCCGCTCGACGTGGCCGGAGCTGCCCGACGAGGAGGTACACCGCCGCGTGACTCTGCGAACAAGCCGCCAGGAACGCCTTCTCAACGGGCCGCAGCCACCGCGGCTGTGGGTCGTGCTCGACGAAGCCGCGCTCCGCCGGCCGATCGGCGGGCGCGACGTGCTGAACGCCCAGCTCAGGCACCTGGTGGACACCGGAGCCCAACCGAGCGTCACGATCCAGGTGCTACCGTTCGACGTCGGCGGGCATGCCGCACTCGGAACCTCCTTCACGCATCTGGGGTTCCCGGACCCTGATGATCCAGAAGTCGTCTACGTGGAGGTCTTGACGGGCAGCCTGTACGTGGAGAAGCCCGACGAGGTGCGGCAATATAGAGACAAGCTCGACCATCTACGAGCCCTTGCGCTCAACCCCAGCGCATCCGCCGAGATGATCGCGAGCTTGTCGAGGGAGCAGTCATGACCAGCAAGATCGAGTTTGACCGGGACGGCCTCTCCTGGCAGTTGTCCAGTTATACCAACGGTAGTGGCGCGTGCGTCGAGGTCGCTTCCCTGCCCGAGGGCGGACGCGCGGTCCGGGACTCCAAGGACCGCAGTGGCCCGATCCTTGTCTTCACCGCGGCCGAGTGGACCGCGTTCGTCGCGGGAGTGCGCGACGGCGAGTTCGGCTCCTGATGTACGTGTAGGTTCCGCCGTCGATCCTCTACTTCTCAGCGATCTTTGCCGCTGGCCCGCGATGGCAGCGGAGCCGGCAGGCTGTCCACTGTGCTGCCTGTCGCCCAACTTGCGCATCTGGGGCCGCCAGGCCGACGCGCCTCGCGCGGCTCCAGGGCAGGACCTACGGCGGACCCTCAGGAAGTCAGCGCTACGCCTACCGGYATCCGAGCTGCGGAACCCCTGGCAGCATGCATGCGACTGATTAGAAGATTGTGTGGGGCCCCTGTAACACGGCGAGCCGTGGCGCACGGCTCCCCGCCTTCGTTGACTTCCGTCCGACCGTTCTGGCGGACAGCGCCAGCAATGTTGCTGTTGCGTCGAGATCCATCAGTCACGGCGCTACTGTTCACGTATGGATGATCACGGAAGGCTTCTACGGTTGATCTCCTTGGTGGCCTGGACGGAGGAGGGTCCGGACGGCGGTGGATGTGGGCTGAGGTTTGCGGACGCTGAGGAAGAATGGTGGTGGAASGCRACCCCGATGGCACGGCTCATTGGATCGGTGCAAGGAGCAGAATCTGGCTCGCCAGACGGTGCGACCTGGGTGGCGTTGTGGAACATGTGCACMTGGTATGCGGGTGCGGTCAAGCATCTCCATGATCCGCAAGCGGACGCGACGGACGCCAGACAGTTGCCCGAGTTTGCGTTGGAGGCGGTGAGYCGGCTGCCGGACGAGGTGCTCGCCAGACTGGGTGCGATGATCCGCCGTTCACTGGGGCTGGACGAAAGAGTCGATGAGTCCCAACTGGCCCGAATATGGGTCGACGATATGACGAGTACATGCTGGCGCCTACTTCTGGAATCCCGGCGGGATCGATTCGGCCGATGAAAAAGCTCGGGTATAGGGTCAATTCTGAACGGAAATAGGATCCCTCAGAGCTGCGGAGCCATGGAGGCTGGATGAACGTCGGCGTACGGTTGCCTGCGGATTTTCGCGTAGAGCTCGTCGTGCTTGACCGAGACGGCGTCCTCAATCGTAATCTTGATCGTGGTGTTCGGCGGAATGCCGACTGGGCGTGGCTGCCGGGCTCCAGGGTGGCGGTGAATTTATTATGCGATCACGGTCTACGTCTCGCGGTGGCGACAAACCAGGCCAATATAGGGCGTGGCATTATCACTACCGAACAGCTTACGGCTATCCACGCGCGCATGGTGGACGAGTTGCGGCCGGCTCAGGTCGGGCTCGCGGACGTTCTGTACTGTCCACACCCGCCCGAGGACGGGTGCTTTTGCCGCAAGCCCGAACCCGGGCTCGTTCATGCTGCCATGCGGATGGGCGGTGTGAGCGCGGAGCAAACGCTCCTGATCGGCGATCAAGAGTCGGACATCGCTGCGGCCGGCGCGGCCGGTTGCTGGTCGCTGCACGTTCAATCCGGCCGGGGGAGCCCTCCGGCCGGTTCATGGCCTCGTTATCTTGGCAGCGTGGCAAGCCTGCTTGTAGCCGCTCGAATACTTATCGCTTCCGGGTGATCTGCCCTTTGACCCTTGCTCCGTATGGACGGGTAGTAGACAAGCTCGCAGGTGGTCGGGTGGGCGTCTACCGGCGTGGCGCTATGACATCCGTGCGCGAATGATCGGCGACCAGGTGGTTGTAGATGGTCCGGGCCTCGTCGCGTTCATACAGGTCATAGCGGGTCAGATCAGTGATCAGATCGGTCTCGTGTAGGTGCTGGTCGACGAGGCGGAGCAGGAGGGCGTCGCCTAGCTCGGACAGGTGGACCCCGTCAGACCAGAGGGTTTGGTCGGGGCGGGTTGCGGGCGACCAGCCTGCGAGGGCGTGCGCTGTGGTGGTGAAGGCTGGCCAGACGTCGAGGAACTGGGCTCCGGCGTCGGTCGCGGCGCGGGCCGCGAGGGTGTTGTAGCGGGCGAGTTCGTTGTTCATAGCGTCGATGTCCAGGCCGGTGTCGTCCCAGCCGAAGGGTGTCTCGCTGATGCAGATCACCCGGCGTGCGCCTGCGGTAAGAAGCCGAAGCATCTCCCGGTAGTTCGCGTCGAACTCGTCGGCGTCGACAGCCTCGTGGGCACGGCCCTGGAAGCCGCGCCAGACGTCATTGATGCCGCACCCGAGGAACGCCAAGTCGAAGACGCGCCCCTCGGGTGGGAGGGTGCCTCTGACGATGCCGAGGATGTCGCGGGAGGTCGCTCCGCCTTCGCCGTGGTTGTCGAAGGCGAACCCGAGGTGGGGCCAGGCGACCTGGAGGGCGAGATGCAGCCGTTGGACGTAGCCACGGTTGCGCCAGGCTTCGACGGTGACCGACGAGCCGACGGCGGGCAGGTTCGCCTGGGTTGCCATCTGGGCGTTGTAGCCCTCCAGGTGTTCCATGATGCTGGTGCCGAACCAGCCGATGCGGAGCGTCTGACGGTCCTCGGTGGTGGCCAGCGGGCCGTCGAAGGTGCGGATCGGCCGCGCGGGCGCGCCCGCGGCGACCGTGTTGGGACCTAGGGACCGGGTGACGGTCGAGTTGGCGCCGACGACGGTGTTCTGGCCGATGCGGACGCCGGCGGTGACGCTGACCTTGTTGGAGAGCACCGCTCCGGTCTCGACGATGACGGGCGCACCCGCGAAGCCGCTGGCCCATGGGGTGGGTTCGCCGTCGGGCACGTGGGGACGGGACCGCTCGCGATGGTTGTGGTCGTGGATGTCGACCATGTTGGAGATGCCCACGCCGTCACCGATGCGGATGCCGACCATGGCGGACAGGAACGTGTTCTCGCCGATGGCGACGTCGTTGCCGATGGCGACAGTTCCGCCGCGGTGGACCTGGATGGTGGCGCCTCGGCGAATGGACACGCGGTCACCGATAGTGAGGAATCCGCCGTCGTCGATCTCGACGCAGAGGTCGGACGCGAGGTCACAGCCCTGGCCGACGCGGAGGGCGGAGCCGAACCGCGATCGCAGTTGTTCGATGATCGGTGGAGTGTCAAGAACCGTCATGGGTCAGTGGCCTCGCGTCGTCGCGGGTGGACAGTCGGTCAGGTGATCTGGAGGCCAAGGCTAGCCGAGGTGGTGGATGACTGACCTTCCGGCGTCACGGCCGCTAGTGGCGATCATCACGCTTGGTGACGAGGAATCCGCCGAGCGCCAAGGCGTCGAGTTCGGTGGAGAAGAAGGTCCGCAGAGCGTCGGTGGGCGTGCAGACCACGGGCTCGGCGTCATGGTTGAACGAGGTGTTGAGGAGCGCCGGAACGCCGCTTTCCGCACCAAAGGCGCGTAGCAGGCGGGCGTAGCGGGGATTCGTCGCCTCATGCACGATCTGTGGTCGCATGCTGCCGTCGACGTGGACGGTGGCGGGGATCGTGGCGCGGGCATCGTCGGTGGCCTGGTAGGAGACGATCATAAAATCGGCTGGTCCGGGCTCGGCGACGAGCTTCTCGGCGGCCTCGGACAGGATGCTCGGGGCCAGGGGACGCCACATCTCCCGGCGTTTGACGTCGCGGTTGATCCGGTCACGGGTAACGGTCGTACGCGGATCGGCGAGGATGCTGCGGTGCCCGAGCGCACGGGGGCCGGCTTCGGCGGGGCCTTGGAACCATCCGACGACCGACYCGGCAACCAGGGCATGGGCGACGGGGTCGACGATGCCGTCGCCGTGGTAGCTGTAGGGAATCTGGACGCGGTCCAGAGTCTCGCGAATCTGGTCGTCGGTGAAGCTGGGGCCCAGCGCGGTGGTGACCATCGGGCTGCGGGGGACGGAGAGCCGCCCGGCGCGGTGGAGGCATTCCAGCGCCGCTCCGATGGCGCAGCCGGCGTCTCCCGGAGTGGGTGGCACGAACAGCTCCTCGGCGCCGCTGTGCCGCCGCAGGACACCATTGGCTGAGCAGTTGAGTCCCACGCCGCCGGCGACGCAGAGACGGGCGCTGCCCGTCTCGATGAGCGCGCTACTGGCCAGCTGGACGAGGCAGCGTTCGAGTGCGTGTTGCGCGGAAGCGGCAAGGTTCGCCTGCTCGGGCGTGAACCCGCTGTCCGCGATCATCCTGCCGGCCGCGGTGTCGTAGCTCACCGGTCGGCGATGAGCGGGGACCCCGAGGTCGGCGAAGGCGGCGGCGTAGGCACGCTTGAGCCGTTGGTAGTAGGCAAGGTTCGCGTAGTGCGCCGTTTCGTCGGCCGCAGGCAGGCCGTACCGGGACAGGTCCAGCAAGTAGCCGTTGTCCTTGCTGGTGCGGAGGAAGCCCAGCTCGTGGACAGGCTGCCCGTACGCGGCCAGGCCCATGAGCTTGCCGGAGCTGGTCCAGTCACCGAGGCCGAGATGCTCGGCGACGGTCTCGTAGAACCAGCCGAGGGACTGGGTGAACGGGTATTGGCGAAGCACATTCAGCCCGGCGGGGGTCCCATGGTAGACGGTCGTGGACATGCCGTCGCCGGACCCGTCGGCGACCAGCACCACCGAATCGGCGAAGCCGGAGAGGTAGAAGGCTGAGGCGCCGTGCGCCAGATGATGGTCAACAATCGTCAGCGATCGAGGGGTGTAGCCGTTGAAATAGCCGGGAGCGAGCAGTTCGCGAATCAGCTCGCCGTCGGTGATGCGGTCGGCCGGCTCGGGCCACTCGGGGTTCCATGCGACGGCGATCTCCTCCACGTCTTCCAGCCGGATACCGGCCTTTGCCAGGCAGTACGCGGCAGATCGGGAGCAGGACCGGGAATCTTTGTTGTGCTTACGGCGGGTGAAGCGTTCCTCCTCGACGAACGCGACGATTGTGCCGGTGTCGTCGGCGAGGCAGGCCGAGCTGTCGTGATAGTAGGGCCCGCCGAGCCCCAGCACATAGCCCATGACATGCCCTTCTCGGTCAGTTACCTACGGATGGCTGCGGTGGACGGCGCCTCGCCTGGCGAGGAGCCCTCCGACCGCGGTGAAAGCGTCATCGGGCTCGATGGTGTCCATGCAGCCTCCAACTCCACCGCAGGCCACCTGGTGGGCGCAGGGCGAGCAGGCCGACGACGAGCGCAGCGCCGTGACCGTGGTGACGTGTTTGGGGATGACCTCGGCTCCGCTACTCGGCCCGAGCAGGAGCACGCAGGGGCGCTCGTGGGCCAGGGCCAGATGGAAGCCGAAGGAGTCTCCCGAGACGATGACGTCGCAGTGGGCGGGAAGCGCCGCGAATTCCTCGATGGAAAGTTGCGCGTAACGGACGGAGCGGCTATGGGCGCCGTCGCCGGAGAGTTCCTGATGAAGACGCTCGCACACCGACCGGTCGGTGGGACCACYGGTGATCACGAGCTGGTATCCCTGTTCCCGCAGGGTGGTACCGAGGCTGAGCCAGTGGCGGACCGGCCAGATCTTGGTGGGCAGGGAGCCTCCGACGTTGAGGCATACCCGAGGCATGTCGGTCCCATCCGCGAGCAGTGCGCGGACAMGGCCGTCGGCCGCCGGGGGTACTCGCAGGACGTAGGGCTCGCCGTCGTATCGGTATCCGGCAACCTCGAAGTAGAGTTCCGTCCAGGTCTTGGTGTTGCGGCGGGTGCGGTAGTCGTTCCAGGTGTTCATGAGAAAGAAATGCCGGGCCGCGGCGCCGATGGCATAAAGACTGTTGTGCGGTCCGCCGTAAGCCAGCCCCGCCTTGTGGGTGGCATGGATGCGATCGACGAGCCCTGCGGCCGAAGGCGCACGTTCAAAGCTGTAGACCGCGTCGAAGGTTTCCGAGGGAAGCTGGGCCGCGGCCTGCCAGTCGAATGGCAAGACGCGGTCGATGTATGGATTCATGCGCAGCACCGGAGCGCACGCTTCGTCGACCAGCCAGGTGATATGAGCGGCGGGCTTGTCCCGCTTGATGCGGGCGGGCAGCGGGGACGCTATCAGCATGTCACCGAGCAAACCCAGCATCACGATCAGTATCCGAGTGTCCACCGGGTCGTGATGGTCACAGTTCAGGCAGGGACGCCAGTACTTGCAGGGCAGACCGCCTACGAAGTGCCGGCAGTCAGCGTGCCAGAGGAAGCTTTCTTCGGTGAACTCCGGTCCGAGGAAGCTGGCGGATTCAGCACGCGGAATCAACCGTCCTCCCGTGCGAGGATTGACAGGACGAGGTCCCGCATCATCGGGTCGAATGCCTCGTCGTGTGCCCGGGTGTGGCGCCTGCGGAGGTCGTCGACGCCGGCAGCGACGAGGCTCGGCTCGTCACGCTTGATGAGAAGTCTCGCGAACAGGTGCGCGAGCTCGTACATCGCATCGGTGTCCATGCCGAGCCTCGTTACCTCCTGGACACCGAGCCGGAGCCCGGTACCGGGGGTCAGGTAGGGCACGTCGATCGCGTTGACGACGATCCCGGCCGCCAGCAGCGCCTGGCTGGCCTGGAAGGGGTCCATGAGCGGGGCGATGTCGATCCACAACTGGTGYGAGCGGGTGAAGCCCCGCTCGGCCGCGCACACCGCGAACCCCCGGTCGGCCAGCGCGCCACCCAGGTGCCGGGCATTACGCACCGTGCGTGCGGCGTACTCCCCGCCGCTCTCGCGTAGATCTGCGACGGTGACCGCAAGGGCGGCGACGTCGGCGACGTGATGGTGCGAGACCCAGTGACTGGCGTGCTCGTCGATCTTCTTGGCAAGATCGTCCGAGTTGGTGAGGATGACGCCCTTGTGCGGGCCGGGGAACGACTTGTGCGTGGACCCGCCAAGGCAGTCGGCGCCTTCGGCCAGTGGGTCTTGGAACTGCCCGCCGGCGATGAGTCCCATGACGTGGGAGCCGTCGTAATRGATCAGGGTTTCGGGTCCGACCGCTGCGCGCAGCGCTGGCAGGTCGTGGGGGAACAGACACATGAACTGGTCGAGATAGACCAGTTTCGGGCCCGGTGTCGCCGCGGCGAGCGTGGCCAGCTGGTCGGTGTCGACCTCGTAGCGGCGTCGGTCGTAGGGAAGCGCGACGGCGGCCAGCCCGAGTCGTTGGGCGAGGAAGCGAGTCGAGCCATGGCCGCCGTCGGCCTCGCCGATGCTGAACACGGTGCCGCCGTGGTCGGCCAGGGCGGAGACCGCGACCGCCATGCTGTTGATCCCGGATATCGGCTTGAGGTTGACGTAGTCGGCGCCGAACAGCTCGCGCAACCCCTCCGCCGCCGCCTGCTCGATCGCAGCCAGATCGTTGTTGCCGGGCCAGGCCCAGTTCTCCCCGTCAGCGGTGAAGCAGTAGCGGTGGATCACGTCGGTGAGGAACGGGAGCCGGGCCGCCAGGCTCATGGCGTTCTCGCTGGGCACCAGGTGCAGGCGACGAGCACTGGCCTGGTGGTAGCGGGTGACCAAGGACAGGACTTCGGCGACGTTCATGCTCGCTATCTACCCGCCGTCGTCAGGAGAGCGGGCAGCGGCGTGGTGGGCGCCTTGACCGGCAGGTGCCGCAGCACGGTGGGGACACCGCCAAGCACCGCCAGCCGGTGGTGAGCGTACGTCGCGGTCACCGTGGCCAGCACGACAAGTTCGGCGAACTGCTTTCCGGGACAGGCATGCAGGCCACGCCCGAAGGTCAGTAGGCTGCTCACCGAATGACCCCGCTTGCCAGCAAACCGGTCGGACCGGAATTGGTCCGGACTGTCGTAGAGCTGAGGCATGAGATGGTTTGCCGCTGGTGAGTAGGCCGCCCGCCAGCCCTTCGGGAMCTCGTATCCGCCGATGGAGCAGTCGGCCACGACGATGCGCAGGCTGATCGTGTTCGGGGAGTGCAGCCGCTCCGCTTCCAGGACAGCCGCGCGCAGGCTGGGGGCGGCCTCGCGATCAACGAGCAGGTCCGGCTCGGCACACAGGGTTCGGGCCTCCGCCCCGATCGCCTCAGCCAGTGGGCTGTCGTGGGCGAGTTCCACCAGCAGCCAGGTGAGCAGACTCGCGGTGGTCTCACGGGTTGCGATCAGGAGCGCCAACAGGTGGTCCGGCAGACTGGCAGGATCCATACCGTGCTGGTCGACGTACTCGGCCAGGTGCGACAGCACGTCGCCGCGCGACGGGTCAGGGCCGGCACCGAGCCGCCGCTGGAACAGYGCACGCAGCTCGGCGGCGGCGCGGCGACCTCGCCAGTAGGCCGGCGAGGCGTACCGCCGGGCCGACGGCGCGTCCGTGCCGCGTACGAAGACATCGAACAGACGGTTCAGCGCCTGATGGTCACGCTCGTGCGGACGCACGCCGAGGATGACCTGAGCACACACGTCCATGGTCAGATCCCGGGCCGACTGGTAGAGGTCGAAGCCAGGGGCCGCRGACCAGCGCTCGGCGTGACTCTGCGCGAGTCGCAGCGCCCTTGTCGCATAGCGGCGCAGCGGCGGCCCGACCAAACCGGCCAGCAGCATCCTTCGGGCCTGGAGATGTTCCTCACCGCGAAGGTTGAACACTGCCCTCCGAAACAGATCGTGGACCAGACCGGTGTTGTAGATCTCCAAATGTCCGGGCTCGGCCTGGAACAGGGCGGCTGGTCCGCCAGCRCCGCCGCAGAACACAGTGGGCACGCCCGCCATGCGCATGGCGAACATGTCGCCGTGCTCGGTGTGCTGACGGATCAGATAGTCCAGCGGCTGGGCGGCGAAGCCGCGGGCCGAGTCCACCACCGGCAACCCACCCGTCCGCAGCGGCCTCACGCGATGACCCGCTCGTCTGAGCTGCTGCGGGCCAGCAATTCCAGGCTGCGTGCCACGATCGCGGCATGGTCCAGAGCGGTGGCCTCGATCATCGGTCGGCAGCCACAGTCGTCGGGGAGATCAGCCACGTCTCCGGTCTCGCTGTAGCGGATCAGGCTGTCGACGACGTGATCAGCGCACGCAGGGCAGCTGTCGGGGAAGACCGATTCAAAATCGCTGCCCCGCAKGTTGATGCAGGCAACCCGTACCTGCGTTGCGTCGTGGATGCGCCGAACCGTGTCGACGATTGTCCACAGGTTCGGAGGCTGATAGGCCCCGGACTCCCAGAGCCGCCATGCGACGGTGTTAGGGGATACCCGCGTCGGACACAGCGTCACACCCTGGATTCCGAGGGCGCGAACGTACTCCACGGAGGAGACAACATCGGTGATCGCTTCCGCGTCGGTCAGGAACGGCGGTTTGACCATCAGGTAGATCTTCGGATGGACACCAAGTTCGCTCATGGTCAACAGTGCACGCTCGAAGGCCGTCCGGGAGATCCGTGTGTTGACGAGAGTCTCCCGGACGAGATCGTMGGAGGACTGCAAGCCGATACCCACCTCCAGTTCGACCCCGCGAAGAGCATCGACGAACGGAGCCARCACGGCAGGCGTGACGAACTGCGGCAGCGACTCGACCACGAGCCGGCGAACGCCGGCCTTTGCCACGTATTCAGCGATGACGAGCTGGGCGTCTCGCGGGATCTCACGCGGTGCAAAGAAAGACCCGTCGTTGTACAAGGCCAGGACATCATAGGCCGGTTCATCTGGGGAGCGGGTGAGAACGTGGGAGACCTGATGCAAGAGGCTCTGGGTTTCACTGCCGAGCCCATAGTTGTTCTCGTTGGTAAATGGGCACATGGTGCACGTCGGAACTGAACAGCCACCAGACATGAGGATGACCTTCTTGCGRCCGACGATCGCACCGTCGGGTTGACRCAGCTGGTCGTAGGAGACGAACCGCGGCTCGGCAGGCCGCGGCGCATCAGCCGTCCTTCGCAGCGACATCGACAGTGCCGACAGCGACCGGCGCAGTTGATTCTGGTCCCGGTCTCGGGCATGGCGGCTGTGCATGACAATTATCTCCCGGGAGTCGAGGGGCAGTTCCGCGCGGCAGCTTGCCTGAACGGTTCGGGTTTTCGTCAGATGCGGAGCCAGGCACGAACGATCGGTACAACTCACCAGCAGCATCGCGAATCTGATCCGAGGTGACCTCGGCGGCGCGTGGGAGAACGCCGCGCAGCGCTGTCATGTCGGCGCAGGTCCAGTACTGATACCGATCCGGGATCGGGTTGGGGACCAGCYGCAGATCCACCATGCCGCCGTCCCGTAGGCCGGCGCACCACCCGAGAATAGTGGCAAAGGAGATCGCGTGCCCGGCGCCGAGATTGTACACGCCTGAGGGAATGGATGAGCGTAGGAGGTGCAGCACGGTGTCAACGAGTGAGGCTACCGGCAGAAAATCCCGCTCCGCAAGCAAGGTGTCGCTAAATAGATCGATCCGGCGACCGCACGCTGTGGCATGCAGGAGCTGCCACAGAATCGACGCCATGGCGCCCTTGTGATCCTCGTTCGGGCCGAACACGTTGGTGTAGCGAAGCCCGGTCCACGACATCCGCCCGGTGAACCGCTGCATCCTCTGGTCCAACAGCAGTTTGGACCGGGCATAGAGATTCAGCGGCCCGGAAGTCAGTGCACGATCGTCGACGGCCTGCTCGGGAACGGGAACTCGACGAAAGACAGATCCGTACACGCTGCTCGATGAAGCGTATACGAAACGTGTCGCACTGACTTCGCACGCACCAGCAAGCTGTAACGGTACGTCCACGTTCACGTCTTGGAGGAGATCCCACCGGTCTGCGAGCGTATTACTTACCGCTGCCTGATGGAGCACGGCGGCGAACTCTCCTGACCTAATCCTGATCAGGAGAGCCGGATCTGCGGCGTCGGCCTGAATGATCGGGACCGCGCCTTCGGCGAGGGGCCCAGCTGMTCTACGGTCGACCGCGGTCACCTCCCAACCGTCAGCATGACAAGCCGCAGCGAGGTGACCTCCTATGAAGCCTGCCGCACCGGTCACAAGTACCGCGCTTGTCATACAGCGCGCTCTGAGTCGTTGCGTCGGCGACCAGCCTGCTCGATCAGGGATGTCGTGGAACGGCCGTCCAGATAGGGCGCCAACACCACCTGTCCACCGGCCTGCTCGACTACCGCACGCTCAACGATGTCAGCGATCGCGTAGTCGCCACCCTTGACAAAGAAATGCGGCCGAAGCTGGCTGAGTATATCGGCGGGCGTGTCCTGATCGAAAAGAACGACCGCATCTACGCACGAAAGCGCCTGTAGAACACCAGCCCGGTCCTCCTCTGAGACCAGAGGGCGACCTTTTCCTTTCAACCGGGTCACGGAGGCATCGCTGTTAAGGCAGACAATAAGACAGTCCCCAAGCTGCCGGGCGTGCTGGAGCAGTGCGATGTGGCCGCGATGCAGTAAGTCAAAACAACCACCAGTCGCCACGACGGTCCCGCCACCAGCTCGTACACGGGCGGCAAGAGACCGAGCATCACCGACGCCGAGCCCTGTCGGCTGCCCCTTTGAGGCTGCACCGAGGTCGATCCCTCCCGTGACATATTCGGCTGCGACGGTAACCGCTCGTGTCGCAGCCGTCGAGGGCAGGACGCCAGCTCCGAGCAGTGCAGCGGTGGTGACCGCGAAACGGTCGCCGGCTCCGCGWGTGTCCCCGCCGGACACGAAGGGAGCAGGGATGACCAACGGCGGCGCGTCGTCGTCRTTGATCAGCACCACGCCGTCGCGACCCCGAGTGATCGCGACCTGGCCGACCCGCCACGTTCTCTGGAGGCGACGCGCTCGCTCGATGTCCCCTTCGATACCGGTCAGTGATACATCGGGATGGAAATGATCAGCTTCCCGGCTGTTCGGCGTCGCCAAAGCGATGCCGGCAACCGGCGCCGGTCCCAGCGGGTGCGGATCCCACACCACCGGAGTCCGACCGACAAGTTCTGACAGGGCCTGACGAACGTCCTCGGCCGCCGCCACGCCGCGCCCGTAGTCGCAGACCAGCACGGCCGCAGCAGAGTGAATCGCCCTACTTCCATCCGCAGGGAGGGGCCCGAGAGAACCGGGCGGATTCGCACGGTCGAGCATCAAGATAGTCTGTTGCCCAGCGCGTACCCGTGTCTTTACTGCCGTCGCGGACGACGTCCCGAGATTGACAATCGACACTCCCGCATTTGTCAGCATTTCCGTGACCACATCGGCCGCRTTGTCGGAACCAAGTGCCGTAATCAAAGTGACCCGATGTCCATCCATTGCTGCCAGGAGGGCTGCGAGCCCCGCGCCACCCGGGCGGGCCTCGTCTTTCGGTGAACTGACTACCGGTACGGGAGCTTCTGGAGAGACTCTATTAACTTCACCCGTGATGTCTATGTCGAGCAAGACGTCACCCAGGACAACCAAATCGACCTTCTTGTCTACTGAAGGTCGTCGCGGCGGCACCACCTGCTCTTCCATTGATATCTCTGCAACAGTCGATGAAGGCGCCCCTTTCTCCTCTACTGTCCRGGTCTGGTCGAGTACACCGTCAACGGCGACACATAGCATATGGATCGCGACAAGATGGCACTCCTGCACATGTGCTGCGGATTCGGAGAAGACATCGACGTACTCATGAGAAGCCTCGGCGATCGAATTYGGCGCCGGCCCCGTCAATGCCCATGTCATCATGCCCAGGTCTCGTGCTACTGCTACTGCGCGTAGGAGGTTCGRACTGCGCCCAGACGTCGACATGGTGATCAGTACATCGCCCGGYCGGCCATGCGCTTGCACCTGCCGCGCGAAGACCTCWCCGAAGCCGAAGTCATTTCCTATCGCAGTCAGTGTCGACGCATCGGCGGTGAGGGCAAGTGCGGACAAAGGTATACGGTCGACTTTGAAGCGGCCGACAAGTTCAGCAGCAAGGTGCTGCGCATGCGCTGCCGAACCACCATTGCCCGCTACCAGCAGCCGGCCACCCGACGGAAGGTCCACAGCAATCGCACGCCCCCACGCCGACAGTCGAGCATCATTCATGGTAGCCAGCGCTTTAACCAGACCAGCAGTATAATCGCTGCTCTGCCGCAAAGCTGAACCTCCGTATGCCGCAGTACGTTCCGCTATGYCGTACTCTGAATACTGAAATTCGTGATCTTACGCATCGTCGCGCAGGGCTCCATTGCTGACGACCATTTTCGGCTCGGCCGCCACCTCCACTGCGGATCGCGTTCGGTCACTGACTATCTGTGTATAGCACCTTCGGGCCGTCGCCCGCAGGCGATCCKGCCAATCTCGGGCCCGTTAACGTGGGCTTCTCGCGTACCGGGTCGGGTTGGGCCGGTTGCTCGATCAGGGGAGGCCGCTAGCTTGGGRCCCATTGCAAGCACCCTCGTCATCCTGTCGCACCGGTCATCTGGAACTTCGGAAGCTCTGTGAAGACCGGGCTGGCCCGCGCGGTGATCTGGGCGCACTCGCCACTTGCCGTCATCAAGGTGTCCCTCGTCTCGGTGCTCCCGGCAGGCAAGGAAGCGGGAGAGATCCCTTCCTGCGCCGGATTCAKGATCATGTCGTGGTGAGGAGCCTTGCTTCATGGACGATGCTCCGGCTCCGGGGTACGAGTCATTCCCTTCACTGCGAACATCTGCCCTCACGCTCACATGGACGGCTGAGCTGCGGAAACGGTGACAGCGGCGGGCCCCAGTTCGGCCAGTCCGCCGGGGACGGACGCCGAATCGCTCGCGCAGTATGGCCCCCGGCCCAGGACCCCTCCTTGCGTGTCCGCGAAGGGGGCGGCGCAGGGGGCCAAGGCGCTACTTCGTGTTCGAGGCGTGCAGGAGCGGGATGAGTAGCTCGTCAGAGGTGAGTGAGCCGTGGTGGCCGATGAATCGGCTCGACGTGGGTTCGACTTCCGATCGCACCATGACGAGGTTGTCCAGGGCGGCGACGACGAGATCGCCGATGCGTGGGCGGACGTCGGCGGCGATCTGCGGACCGAACCATMCCCTATCGATGGCCTCATCTCGGTGGGACACCAGGGCTCGCGTGCCGAGAACGTCGTGCCAGGTGCACCAGACATCATCGGTTGCGCCACGTTCGGTGTAGACGTGTCGGACGCGCGCCTCGCCACCGAGCATCCGTACGCCGTCTCGCAGCATCGGCTCGGTGTCGAGGTCGATCTGGTCGCCGTCAGTGACGGAGACCATGCCGTGGTCTGCTGTGATCACGAGCATGCTGTCCGTTGGGAGCCCCGTGGTGATCCGGGCCGCCAGGTGGTCGATGAGGGCCAGCTGCTGCCGCCAGGGCTCGCTGCCTGGCCCGTAAATGTGGCCGAGTGTGTCGAGATCACCGTGGTAGGCGTAGCAGAAGACCCGGTCGTGACTGTGCAGCGCTTCCAGGGCATGGCTGGCGAGGTCGCCGAGAGCGTGGACTCCACGGAACCGTCCACCGCGCAGCACGGCGCGGGTGAAGCCGCTGCCGTCCTGCGCATGCGGTGCGACTAGCTTGATCTTTAACCTGTGCGGCGTGGTCGTGGGGTCGWGGACTTCTTCGTCCGCCGCTGGGTGAGGTCCGCTTTGCCGACTATGTGCACGTCATGGCGTGGAGTGGGCTGGGTGTTCTTGCGGCCGGGTGGCCGGCCGGGGCCGGGTCGGGAGGGTTTCGGTGCTGCCGCGGGGCAGGTGGTCTTCGTGCGCAGGTGCCGAAAATCGCGGCGGATGCGTGCGGGTGTCAGACGGTCGGGTGGGCTGGGTCTCTCCCATGGTCGGCGTCGGTCGGCGGCCAGCGGGCGGGCCAGACGCAGCTGTGTGTAGGCGGCGAGGATCAGCCAGGTCCAGCGATCGGCCGCCTCGGGGGTGCGGACCTTCGGTGCCGTCCATCCGAGGGTCTGCTTGAACAGTCGAAAGGTGTACTCGATATCGAAACGCCGCAGGAAGACCTGCCAGAGCAGGTCGACCTGAGCGGCGGTGGCGCCGGTGCCTGACCACCACAACCAGACAGGCTTGGGGTTGGCCCCGCTGGGCAGGCGCTCGACCTGCAGAAGGATCACGGTGCCCTCGATGACCGGCAGCACACCCAGGTCGGCGGCCCATGCCGAGCGGTGGGTCAGCCGCGGGTGGAGCCGGTCCCAGGCCCGTGCACTCGCCGTGCCGTAGAGACGGGTGTCGGTCACGGTCGCCTGGTCGGGGGTGGTCCAGGTGTCGGGGTCACCGAAGACGAACTCGCCACCGTGGCGGGGCGGGCGGCCGTAGGTGCCGGGGGTGCGGGGCTGTGCCGCGCGGCGCAGGACGCGGTCGGAGCGCATCCGGCCCARCACCTGGACCGGCAGATCGCGGAGCAGGAAGGCCAGGCGGGGCACGTCGTAGCCGGCGTCCACCACGATGAGCATGTCCGGGTCGTGGTCTTTCCACTGCCCGGCTGCCCTCAGCCGCTCGACCAGCTCGCGTATCTGCCGGGCAGTGACCGCGGCGGCGTCGTCTCCGGGTGCCAGCCGCAGGGCGTCCAGCGGCGCGGTCCACGAGCTACGGCCTGTCTCCAGCGCGCAGATCACCGAGTACGGMCAGCCGGGGACGGGGATGTGCTGGTCCTTGCCACGTCCGTAGGTGTGGCACAGGATCCGCTGCGGTGACGTGTGCGCGTCGGGCCGCAGCCAGCAGGTGACATCGGCGGCTAGGACCAGCCGGCCGTCGGCCGCCCGTGGCAACGACACCCCGGCCACGGCCCGCTGTAGCCGGGCGATGTCCACCCGTCCGGCCGCCACCGCATCGTAGAGGCCACCGTGCCCGCGCCGGTGTTCGCCCACCAGCGACAGCTCCACCAGCGAGCGCACAGGGCCGTCCGCGCACAGKACGGCGTCAGCCAGCTCGAACAACGCATCGGCTCGCCGGGTCAGGCAGGAGTAGAACTCGTACCGGAAACGAGACAGTTCCGCGAACGRCTCCTGCCGGGCAGCATCATGCAGCAGACTCATCCTCACAGCTTTCGTGCCGAGCGTGTGCGCCTTGGTCGGAAAACATGATCAGCCGAAGGCTGCCTACATGAACAGTGGCCTCCGAGCCGAGTGATCACAGACGACGGCTCGTTCGACGCCCAAGGTTAAAGATCAAGCTAGACGCACCTCCACACCGGCGTCGATGGCACGCTCGAAGACGGTTCGACGTGGCTGCACCTGCTCGGGAACGATCCGCGCCCGCAGGTCGATGGGTGGTCCTTGCCCGTGTCGTTGCCATCGCAGCGCGTTGAGCAGCTCGTCGGCGTCGGCGTCGGCGCCGACGCCGACGGCGAAGGTGTAGCCCACGATTCCGTGCTCGCCGGAGGGAACGCCGGTGCCGAGCGCGGCGATGCTCGTTGCCGTCGTCGTCGGGAATCCTGAGATGATTGGTTCGCGGTCCGTAGCCAGCGCGGATAGAAATGGCGCCTCGGTGTCGTACGATTGCAGCAGCCGCCATCCCAAGCCATCTACCAAGAGCAGACACACCCTGGACGCTCCGGGTAGCCCCAGAACGTTTGTCATGCCCGGAACCCCCAGCCCTGCCAGCAACGACGGCATGACGTCAGCGAGAGTGCCCCTCGGACAGGCCGGCACCGGTGATCTCATGATTTGCGGCTTTCGCTTAAAACGGATGGATACTTGTCTTTTCGCCCAGCTGCGATCACAGATCATCTCAGGCTGGCGGGTGCTATCGGCTGGCTTTGCCGACGGCGTCTGCCCAGGCCAGGAGAAGTTCGGGGCCGTGGCGTTTCATGAGCCGAGCGATGATCGTGTCCACGATCAGGTCCAGCAGGTAGTGCTGGGGATGATCGAAAGTAGCGGACATGGCATCGTCGGCGTTGAGGTCGACTTCACTGCCGGGCGCGTCGGGGTCGAACTCCTCCTCACGGATGTGCCACAGCTCCAGCAGGAGCGCGCTCACCTGCGGGTCGGGAAGCTGGGTGACGGTCTGCGAGAGCAGGCCGGTCAGATAGTCGTCGACGTCCCAGACCAGTGCGCCGACGTTCGCGGTGATCTCTTTGCCGACGCCGTGTAGGGCGGGGTCGCCTATTGCCTGCTCCAGGATTTTCTCGTCGGATTCGAAAGGGGCTTGCCCACGCCTGAGGTTGTACAGCCGTGGTACGGCCATGGTGACGAGGGAGCTGAGTTGCAGGTAGCTGTTCGCGCCTGCTGAGGCGATCGTTTTGGACGCGAGCATCTCACCCATGGTCATCCCTTGGGGCAGGCCGGTCCCCACCATCTCCGGATGGGTGATGTTGCGCAGGTAATCGGCTCTGGCGGTCTCGGTGAGACGGTCCAGAGCGGGCGTCACACGTGCCATATCCCGGAAGGATAACGGACACCGGTATCGCTGTGCGTAGCGGTTTCGTCTTTGTTGGGTGAGAATTGCGCGTGCGGACCCGCGGTCGTACGCGTCATGGCCAGATAGACCGGCTGGTAGTGCCCCGCTGAGCAGGGAAGACGGCAGGCGGCTGGTGGTACGGCGGTTGGCCGGCGCGGGCATGCCAGCGTCCGCACAGCGAGAGGGCTGCGGGGCCGTGACCAGCGGATGGGCCACGTAGGCCGAGCCGCCAGCCGCGCCGCGGTCCGTCACCGAGAGGCCGGCTTCTTCGACGACGCACGGTCCCGCGGGTGCCCCCGTTCTGGCCGGTCCCCGCCGGTCGTGCTGGGCGAGCTGGTTCCGTCCAATCCCGGCGGTGGCGCTGGTTCCTGGTTCCTGGTTCCGCCGGTCGTCTCGGCCGGCTCCGCCGCCGGTGGTGTCGATCCTTCGGGTCTTGCTGTCGCGTCGGCGACGCCGTTCTGGCCGGGCCGGGCGTTCCGTGTCGCTTCGGGTCCGGTCGGGCGGGGCCGCGGTTGACGGCTGCGGGTGGGTCTGTGGTCGGCCTAGCCGGTCGGGATACGGCCCAGTCTGTCGACCGACCCCGGGGTCCGGGTCCGGACCCGGACCCCGGGGTCGGCGTGCGGACGACGGAGGGTGGTGCTGATCCGGTTGGTGCTCCCCCGGACGGTCGGGGCGGTGCGCGGGTCGTCTTGGGGTAAGGGCCTCGACCGGCATGCCGGTCGAGGTCGCCAGCATGTGGCAGGCCGGCGGGCGCCGGACACCGGTTCCTCGTGGGTGATGGCCTCTGGAAGGCACCCGACGGCAGGGCGTGGCGTGCGGTCTGCAGCTTGCGGAGGGAGTCGGTCCGTGCCTGCTGTTGGGACATGACAGCGATCTTCGCGGGCATGATCGCTGTGCCCAGCGATCATGGTTCGGGTGAACTAGTTCATGCAGACTAGAAATCGCTGTGAATGCACGTCGCGGCACATGTCGATCTTTACCTCTGGTGGTCCGGTGGGTGGTCGCCATTCTTGACTAATCAGCAGCGAAAATCGGCGATGCACAGCGGCCCGCTGGGCATGCACAGCGGGACCGTGCACGCGACCCATAAAAAAGATCTATCAATAAAGTTGGAGGGTGAATGGCAAAAACAGGCCCAGAAACCGGTCTCCTCTACGACGGCAATTTTCGGCCCGTGGAGGAGACCGCCTCGTGCCCGACCCGGCCCACCCCGATCCCGGCCGCACCGGCCCACCCGACCCGCACCCACCGCGGGCCCTGCGGCCCGCATCACCTGCAGCACAGGAGGCCAGCGGCACGCAGCCGCAGCCCGAGCCGCCTGCGGGGCCGCCGCCGGCAGCGGTCGACCCGCCGCCGCGGTCGGATTCCCCACGAACACCCCGGGGTGAGTCGGGGTCCGGACCCGGACCCGTTCCCGGTCCGACCCCCGGCTTTCCCGGCGAGGGGAATCCGCACCCGGCTCCGGTGTTCCTCTGTCCACGATCCGATCCCGAATCGGGTTTCTTTCCCTGCTTTCCTGGGCATCATCCGGCCCGGCATGGCGTTACTCTTTCCAGAACCACCCCGGACACCGCTCCGTGCCCCGCCGGCAGCGGCTGTTCACCCCTGCCCTGCGCACCCCTCGTTTTCCCGACGCCTGGAGGCGATATGACGGCTGGCACCACCCCTGGTCACCCCCACGACTCCGACGACGACAGCGGCGTGGTGCCGCTGCGGGACACCCGCCACGTGGAGATCGAACGGATCGAGACCGAACCGATGACCGACGACCAGGAACGTGCCGCCATCCGCGCGCTCGCCGCGCTCATCACCTACTGGCAGCAGCAGCGGCCCGCCCCACCTGCCAAGGACGACGCCGCCTAATACCCCGGGGGGGTAACGCCATGCCCATCACCCGCCAACGCCTGCCCTGGCGGCGCCGACCCGCCGCCAGCCCACCCGGTTTGCTGCGGGTCGCCGTCTACCAGCGGCACCGGCCCGACGCCGCCGGCCCGGGTTCCCTCGACGCCCAGCACGACCGGATCCGCGCGTTCCTCGACGCCCACCTCGGGCGGGATCTCATCCCCGACCAGCCCGCCACCGGCCCCCACCGGCACGACGTCCACACCCCGCCCCGGCGACACGTCTGACCCCCGTCTGAACCCTGGAGCCGCCCGGCCATGCCCCGTTCCAACGCCCGCCGCGTCACCAGCCCCCGCACCCGCGACGCCTTCGCCAGCACCCTGCCCGCCACCGTCCGCGTCGGGATCTACCTACGCCGCTCCACCGACGACGACCACCAGCGCTACACCCTCGACGCCCAGGAAGACCGGCTCCGCTCCTACGTCGACTCCCAACCCGGCTGGGAGATCACGCTGCGGTTCTCCGACGACGCCTCCGGCGCCAGCACCGACCGCAAAGATCTCCACCGCGCACTGGCCGCCGCCCGCAACGGACTCATCGACGTCCTGCTCGTCTACCGGGTCGACCGGCTCTCCCGCAACCTGCGCGACACCGTCCAACTGTTGGAAGACCTCGACGAGGCAGGCGTCGTGTTCCGGTCCGCCACGGAGCCGTTCGACACCTCCACCCCGATGGGCCGCATGCTCCTGCAGATGCTGGCCATGTTCGCCCAGTTCGAACGCGACACCATCATCGAYCGCGTCGTCGCCGGGATGGAACGTAAAGCCCGCGAAGGCCGCTGGATGAGCACCCAAGCCCCCTACGGCTACCACGTCGACAAGCCCACCTGGACCCTCATCCCCTACGAACCCGAAGCCGCGATCATCCGGGCGATCTTCGAGCTCTACACCCGCCGCCGGCTCGGCGCCCGCGCGATCGCGACCACCCTCAACGACCGCGGACACCGCACCCGCAGCGGTAACCAGTGGACCGGTCACCAGGTCCTGCGCTACCTCGACAACCGCGTCTACCTCGGCGAAGCATCGTTCCGGGACATCGTCGTCGTCGACACCCACCAGCCGATCATCGACCGGGCCATCTTCGACGACGCCCAGCGGCTGCTCACCGCCCGCAGCGAAGCCCACTCCCGCCGGGCCTCCAACGCCTCCGACTACCACCTCACCGGCCGGATGCGCTGCCCCCGCTGCGGCAAAACCATGCTCGGGACCCGCGCCACCGGCCGCCATGGCCGCAAATACCGCTACTACACCTGCTTCACCCGCAACCGCTACGGCTCCGACCGCTGCGACGCCCCCCGACTGGACGCCGACGCCATCGACCACGCCGTCCTCGAAGCCCTCGCCGACTTCTACCGCGAGCAGCACACCCTCATCGCCGACGCCGTCAAAAGGGCCCAGCAGGCCCACCGCAACGCCCGCGGTGACCTACGCACCGAACTCACCACCGTCGACACCGAACTCACCCAGACCAACCGGGCGATCGACCGCTACCTCACCGCATTCGAACATGGCACCATCGACGAAGAAACCATCGGGGAACGCCTCGCGAAACTCCGCACCCAACAGAAACAGCTCCGCAACCGCCACAGCGAACTGACCGATCAGATCGCCCGCGAACCCGTCACACCCGCCCCCGCCGCCCTCGACACCATCGCCGCGAACATCACGATCGTCATCAAGACCGGCACCAACCAGCAACGCAAAGCACTCATCGAAGCACTCATCGCCGAAGTCAAGATCAGCGGACCCGACCGGCTCATACCCGTCTTCCGCATCCCACAACCCGACCCCGACGACGACCAGCCACCCACCCTGACCGCCGTCGCAGCCCACCCACCAGCCACAACAGCCCCGAAGGGACCGGTTCGCGCAATGAATACCCGGGTGCGCCGCCAGGGACTTGAACCCCGAACCCGCGGATTAAGAGTCCGCTGCTCTRCCAATTGAGCTAGCGGCGCGTTGCCTCCGCGTCCCCGCGGCGACATGCAGAACTCTACCAGGCGCTGGAGACGAGTGGCCGGGGGGTGCGGGCGCGGCGCTCGGTACCGGCGGCCACCTTGGAGATCGCCGATGGCGGGGGCTCCGGGGTCCCTGTGTGTCCTCCGGGGCTGATCTTGCTCGGGACCTTGCTCGCTCGGGACCTTGCTCGGGACCCGCGGCTTCCTGTGGTCTCGGCTCGGAGCCGTGACGGGCATCAGCGGGGTTCCAGGAATGTTTCGCTGATAGACATGACGTGGCCGACGCCGCGGGCCTGCCGGACGTACGGTCAGGCTGGGACACCGCGGTGAGGCTGGGACGCGGCGGCTTTGGCGTCTCGTCCCAGCCTTCGCGTCCGATCCGGACCGGCGTCACGCGGGTACCGAATCGGACCTGACGACCTGGAGGCCCACCGCGAGCTCCGAAGCATCGTCCGCTGACACGGCCCGTCCCTCGCACGGACCGCCGGATCGGCCGGACCCCAGTCCGCATCCGGCTCCGGCTCCCGTCGAGCGATCGCAGTTGCCCAGCCCACGCCCACGGCCCCAACCAGCCGAGGAGCCTGCCGCGCCCGGGCCGGAGAAAGCCGAGGAGGCCGGGCCGGAGAAACCGGCGGCCGGCTGGCTGCGCAGGATTCTCCGCGAGATCCTCGTGTACCGCCGCAACGCCGCCTTGGCCTTCGGCGCCGCGCTGCTCGGCACGCTCGTCACGGCCGCCGTCCCGTTGGTCGAGCGGCAGGTCATCGACAACGTCGTAGTCACGCACCGCCACTCTCTCGCACCCTACGTCGCCATTCTGCTCGGGGCCGGGGTCGTCGTCTTCGCCGCCGCGTTCGTCCGACGCTACGTCGGTGGTCGGCTCTCCCTCGACGTCCAGTACGACCTGCGCGACGCCGTCTTCAGCGCCATCGAGCGCCTCGACGGGGCCCGGCAGGACCAGCTCCAGACCGGGCAGGTGGTGAGCCGGGCGATCTCGGACGTCACCGTGGTCCAGGGTCTGCTGTCCTACCTGCCGATGATGAGCGGCAACCTGGTGCTCTTCGTCGTGTCCCTTGTGGTGATGGCCTGGCTGTCCCCGCTGCTCACTGTCATCGCGCTCGCGCTGGGGCCGGCGCTGTTCATCGTCGGCTACAGCGCCCGACGCACGGTCTTCCCGGCGACCTGGGCGGCGCAGCAGCAGGCTGGCGAGGTTGCCGGAGCGGTCGAAGAGGCCGTCGCCGGCGTCCGGGTGGTGAAGGGGTTCGGACAGGAGGCCCGCGAGCTGGACCGGCTGGCGGTGGACGCCCGGTGGCTGTTCGCGCTTCGGATGCGTGCGGTGYGCATCACCAGCAGGTTCGGTGCGGCGATGCAGGCCGTTCCCGCGCTCGGCCAGGTCGCGGTGCTGGCGCTCGGCGGCTGGCTGGCGCTGACGGACCGGATCACCCTCGGTACCTTCCTCGCGTTCAGCACCTATCTCGGCGCCCTGATCGGGCCGACGCGGACCCTCGCCGGTCTGCTCACCGTGGGCCAGCAGGCCAAGGCCAGCACGATACGCATCTTCGAGATCATCGATTCGCAGCCGGCGATCACGGACCGGCCGGACGCCGTGCGCCTTGGCCGGATCCGCGGGCTGGTCGACCTGGACAGTGTCACGTTCGGCTACGCTCCGTCTCGCCCCGTGCTGCGGGACGTGAGCCTGCGGATCGAACCGGGGGAGACGGTCGCCCTCGTCGGCACGTCCGGTTCGGGTAAGTCGACGGTCGCGATGCTGCTGCCGCGGTTCTACGACCCCCAGGCCGGGACGGTCCGCCTTGACGGTGTGGACATCCGCACGGTGACACTGTCGTCGCTGCGGGCGCAGATCGGGGTCGTCTTCGAGGACAGTTTCCTGTTCTCCGACACGGTGCGCGCGAACATCGCCTACGGCCGGCCGGGTGCCACGGACGACCAGATCATCGCGGCCGCGCGGGCGGCGCAGGCGGACGTCTTCATCCGCGGCCTGCCCGACGGCTATGACACCGTCGTGGGAGAACAGGGCCTGACCCTCTCCGGCGGCCAGCGCCAGCGCGTCGCGCTCGCCCGCGCGCTACTCACCGATCCCCGCGTCCTGCTCCTCGACGACGCGACCTCGGCCGTGGACGCCCGGATCGAGGCCGAGATCCATGACACGCTTCGGACGATCATGCGTGGCCGCACCACTCTGCTCATCGCGCACCGGCGCTCCACCCTGCGCCTTGCCGACCRGATCGCCGTGCTCGACGCCGGCCGGATCGTCGACGTCGGGACCGAGGCCGAACTGACGGCCCGATGTCCTCTGTTCCGCCATCTGCTCGCCGGCCCCGGCGAGGGCCTTCCCGACCAGCTCTCGTCCCCGTCCCCGTCTCCCGACCCCGGCCTTTCTTGCCTGTCCAGAGGGATAAATCAGACGCAAAAGGCTCTGGATAGGCAAGGAAGTAGGCAAGGGAAAGGAAGTAGGCAAGGGAAAAGAAAGGGAAATGTTCTCCGGGGTGGTGCTACCCGGGGTGGTCTCGGCCGGGGGCTCGGCGGCGGGGGCCCCTTCGGTGACATGCCGGCGACCCCCGACCTGCTCGCCCGGGTCGACGCCCTGCCCCCGGCGCTCGACGAGCCGCGGGTCGACCAGGCTGCGGCGGCCGCCCCCGACCCGGCATTCTCGCTGCACCGGCTGCTGGCCGTGGTCCGCTGGCCGCTCATCCTGGGCCTGCTGCTGGTGGCGGCAGACGCCGTCGCGGGTCTCGCCCTGCCAGCGTTGGTGCGGCATGCCGTCGACGCCGGCGTGAGCGTCGGGGCACGTGACGTCCTGTTCGCCACCGCCGGTGTCGCGCTGGCGGTGGTGCTGGTCAACTGGGCGGTGCAGGTGTGGCAGACCCGTGTCACGGGCCGGATGGGGGAGCGGCTGCTCTACATCCTGCGGGTGAAGACCTTTGCGCAGCTGCAGCGCCTCGGGCTCGACTACTACGAGCGCGAGCTCGCCGGCCGGATCATGACCCGGATGACGACCGACGTCGACGCCCTGTCGACCTTCCTGCAGACCGGCCTGACCACCGCCATCGTCAGCCTGCTGTCCTTCTTCGGCGTCCTGGTGGCGTTGATCGTGCTGGACGCCGAGCTCGCCCTGGTCGTCGTCGCCGTACTGCCGATCCTGATCGTGGTGACGGTGGTGTTCCGGCGTCGCTCCTCCGCCGCCTACACCGAGTCCCGGGAACGGGTCAGCGCCGTCAACGCATCGCTGCAGGAGAACCTGACCGGGCTGCGCATCGCCCAGGCGTTCGGCCGGGAAGCGGTCAACCAGGCGAGGTTCCGCGAGCTCGCGGACAGCTACCGCCGCTCGCGGCTGYGGGCACAACGGATGATCGCTCTCTACTTCCCGTTCGTCGAGTTCCTCTCCCGGATCGCGGGTGCTCTCGTGCTGGGAATCGGCGCCCACCTGGCCGTCGGCGGATCCCTGTCGCCGGGAGCACTACTCGCGTTCCTGCTCTACGTGGACCTCTTCTTCGCGCCGGTGCAGCAACTGTCCCAGGTGTTCGACGGTTATCAGCAGGCCCGGGTCGGTCTGCGCCGGCTTTCCGAGCTGCTGCGGACTCCGACCTCGACGCCGTCGGCCGAGTACCCGCGACCGGTCGGACGGCTGGCCGGCGAGGTGGTCCTGGACGGCGTCCGGTTCGCCTACGTGGGAGGCACTGCCGCGCGGACGGAGAAYGCGGGGCCGGCGGGAAACGCGGGGCCGGCGGGAAACGCCGTGAACGGGGTGAGCCTGCGCATCGCCCCGGGGGAGACAGTCGCCCTGGTCGGGGAGACCGGCGCGGGCAAGTCCACGGTGGTGAAGCTGATCGCCCGGTTCTACGACGTGACCGAGGGCGCGGTGCGGGTGGACGGTGTTGACGTGCGCGACTTCGACCTGCCCGCCTACCGGCGACGGCTCGGCGTCGTTCCGCAGGAGCCGTTCTTGTTCTCCGGCACGGTCCGGGACGCCATCGCCTACGCTCGGCCGGATGCCTCCGACGCCGAGGTCGTGGCGGCGGCGCGGGCGGTCGGCGCCCACGCGTTCATCACCCGCCTGGCCGACGGCTACGATCATCTGGTCGGCGAACGCGGCCGGGGACTGTCCGCCGGCCAGCGTCAGCTCCTGGCGCTCGCCCGCGCGGAGCTCGCCGACCCGGACATCCTGCTGTTCGACGAGGCGACCGCGGCGCTCGACCTCGCGACGGAGGCTGCGGTCACGGCAGCCTCGGAGGCGGTGGCCACCCGGCGGACCACGATCATCGTCGCCCATCGGCTCACCACGGCGGCCAGGGCCGACCGGGTGGTCGTGATGGCGGACGGCCGGGTGGTCGAGCAGGGGCCGCACGCCGAGCTGGTGCACGCCGGCGGCCCGTATTCCCGCCTGTGGGCCKCCTTCACCGCGGAGTCGGTCACGCCCGCGGAGTCCGTCACGCCCGTGGATCTCAGCCCGACCGCGGACAGCGGTGCTGACCGGCGAGCGGCTGGCTGACCGGCGAGGGCGACCTCATTCCGTAATGTCATGGTTCGCCCTCAAGTCTGAGGGGATGCCCTCACGGGGCGACGAGCGAGCCCGCCCGCCGCCCCGATCGACCGAGCGGTCACCCGGGGCCGGCGGCGATCAGAGGAGGGGATCATGAAGGCGAACGGTCTGTTGATGGAGATCGCCTGGCCACGGCTGCCCAGCGGAATCGCCACACCAGGTGAACTCGCCGACCGGCTGGACGCCGACCTGCGGGACCGCGCCAGGGTCGCCGCGTTCGACGAGCACGGTCTGTGGGTCCGGGTCCACCAGCCGCACCAGGTCGAGGCGCTCGCTGCCGAACTCGCCTATAAGCTCTCCCAGGTTGGCGCGCCCGATCAGACGTTCCTCTCCTGGCACGACGAGCTGGGTGATCATCGTCGTTCGCTGAGCGGCCGTCGGATCGGGATGCACCGCAAGGTCGCCTGAACATTCCGGCGAATTCTCGACGAGGTCCCGGGAAGCCCGGGAAGCCTAGAAGATGGTGGATCGGCCCGGTCAGCCCTCGGTCAGCCCCCGATCGGTCGGCTGGCGGTCAGCCCGCGGCCGGCTGGAGGGTCTCCCGAGCGATCGCGGTGCCGAAGCGGACGGCGCCAGGGGACGGGACCGGGCAGGCTGTCATCGGCTTCTGGGGCAACGGACAGAAGTGGACCCCGTCGGGGCTGCGGACCGTGACGACCCCGCCGGGCTCGCAGGTCTCGCCCGCGGCACAGGGCATCGTCGAGGTGAACCGGCCGTCCATGGTCAGGACCCGACCCGCGGGGACCACCCGGGTACGTTCGTGCTCCGCGGCGATCTGGCGCCACAGGCGGTCCAACGGGGTCATCCCGGCCTCGTCGACCGTCTGGTCACGCCGTGGCGGCGCATCCACGAGGACGACTTCGATGCCCTGATTCGTCAGCATCGTGACGGCCTTCGTCACGTCCTCCCGGTAGGCCGTCACCAGGTCACGACCCTGCATACAGGGCGTCACCTGGTTGCCGGAGAACACCAGAACCGCGGTGGTCGGCCGCCAACGCCGCGCCTGGTCGCGGATGTCCATGAGCCAGTCGCAGGGAGCCGTGCCACCCCAGGTGCGCACCAGCACGGCGGTCCCGCCGTCCGCGCGGGCCGCCTCGTCGAAGGCGTCACCCGCCTCCCAGGCGAGCGAGTCGCCCCACAACGCCACCCGTGGCCTGTCGTCGGAGGTCCTGTTCACCACCAGGGCACCCCCGACCAGGACGATCGCGACGACGAACAGCCAGCCGATCGGTCCCCRCCGTCCGATCCGCACGGTCCGCCCCTTCCTGCCCCGCCGCGCCGGCCGGTATCACCGGATCCCCGATCACGTCCGACCCTGCCCGGCTGCCCACCACCTCATCGTGCTTCCTGCCCGGCGCTGTTCTGGTGACGGGTGTGCCGTCCCCACGAGCGGACATTACTGAACGTACCGCCCATAGCTGTTCTATCCAGAGACCCGAGTAGCTCCGCTAGCGCGGGCGGTCGTGGCCGAGACGGAGGCTGGGGGCGGGGCATGGCGGTACCCGTGGCGGTGGGCATGGGGGCGCCGGTCGGAAGGCGAGACCGGATCTGTGGGAGAGTTTTTGCCATGACGCGGTCCGTTGCGACGCGCAGGCCCGCCATGGCACGCCGTGCCGCCGCCACGGCGTTGACCCTGGGCGGCGCGGCCGGGCTCACCTACGGCATTCCGTCGCTCACCACACTGCGTCGACTACGGCTGCGGTGGACGCCGGCGCTCRCAGGGCTCGGCGCGCCCGATCACGTCGCGCTCACCTTCGACGATGGTCCGGATCCCGTGTCCACGCCACAGTTTCTCGACGTGCTCGCCGAACTCGACGTGCGGGCGACGTTCTTCGTCCTCGGTGGTCTGCTGGAACGCGCACCGACGTTGGCGCGGGAGATGGCCGCCGCCGGGCACGAGCTGGCCGTGCACGGCTGGGATCATCGCCCGATGCTGTTGCGCGGTCCCCGCTCCACGCACGACCATCTCGCCCGCACCCGGGACCTGGTCGTCGAGATCACCGGTCGCGCGCCGCGGTTCGTCCGGCCGCCRCACGGCATCCTCTCGGCCGGGCTGCTCGTCGCGGCCCGCCGCCTCGACCTCAGCCCCGTCCTGTGGTCGGCATGGGGACGCGACTGGACGGCCGAGGCGACGCCGGGCAGCGTGCTGGGCACCCTCGCCCCCGACCTGTGCGGGGGCGCCACGGTGCTGCTGCACGACTGTGACTGCACATCGGCCCCCGGGGCCTGGCGCAGCGCGCTCGGGGCTCTGCCCGGGATCGCCGCGCGCTGCGACGACGCCGGCCTGCGCCTTGGACCACTCGCCGAGCACGGCCTACCGGCCTGGTCGAATCCTCCTTCTGGCAGGAGCGGCCGGGCAGGTCAGACGGCCGGGTAGAGGGAGTAGCTCGGGAAGTTGCCGACGAGCCGCTCGTCGGCGTCCGTGCCTACGGTGACGGCCCTGGCCAGATGGACACCGCCGACGAAGGCCCCCTTCCAGGAGGCGCCGCGGCCACCGAACGGCTCGTCCCGGTCGCCGCGGGAGCGCGGCTTGTTGACTCCGACCTTGAACGCCTGCAGCTCCCCGGCGAGCCGGCGGGCATGGGACTCGTCGTCGCAGGCCAGTGAGGCAACCAGCGCGCCGTTGGAGGCGTTCATCGCCGCCAGCAGCTCAGCCTCCGAGTCGACGACGACGATGGTGTCGACCGGGCCGAACGGCTCCGCGTGGTGCAGCGCGGACGACGCCGGCGGGCTCAGGATCGCCACCGGCGGCACGTAGGCGGAGGTGTCCTGCCCGGGGATGAACCGGCCGTCCGCGAGGTCTCCGCGGTAGATCGGCACGCCGCCCTTCGTGATCGCCTCGTCGATCTTCGCGGCCAGCTCGGTCGCCTTGTCCGCGGTGATGACCGGGCCGTAGTCCAGCTCGGGCAGCTGGTCGGTGTCGTCGGCGACGGCGAGGGGATGGCCGAACCGGACGCCGGAGACCACCGGCAGGTACATCTGGAGGAACCTGTCGAACAGTTGGCGCTGGACGACGTAGCGGGGGTAGGCGGTGCAGCGCTGCTTGCCGTACTCGAAGCCCTTCTTCAGATGGGCGGCGAGCACGTCCCACTGGGAGAAATCCCAGATACCCCAGGCGTTGAGGCCCTCCTGCTCTAGGAAGTGGCGCTTACCGGTGTCGACCAGGGCAGCGGCGACCTGGCCACCCGCCGACCGRCCGCCCACGAAGGCCAGGCAGCCGATCTCGGGGGCGCGGACCAGCGCCGAGCTCAGCCGGGAACCCGATCCGGAGACCAGCGAGACCGGCAGACCCTCCCGGCGGGCCAGTGCGCTCRCCAGGGTCAGGCAGGCGGCGCCGCCGTCGGTCGGGGTCTTGGCGATGGTGCCGTTGCCGGCGAGGATCTGGACGAGCACGGCATGCATGAGCACGCTCATCGGGTAGTTCCAGCTGGCGATGTTGCTCACCGGACCGGGTAGCGGGGTGCGCCCGGCGATCATGCCGTCGATCTCGTCGATGTACCAGCGCACCCCGTCGAGGGCACGGTCGACGTCGGTGCGCGCCAGTCGCCAGGGCTTGCCGATCTCCCAGACGAGCAGGAGAGCCAGCAGGTCGCGGTGGGCGTCCATGGCGTCAACGGCGGCGCGTACTCGGGCCTTGCGCTCGGGCAGCGCCACGTCGCGCCAGTGCTTGTGGTCGTCGAGAGCGGCCCGGATCGCATCCCGGGCCTCGTCCTGCTCGATCATCGGGGGCCCGGCGATCGGTGTGCCGTCGACGGGGGACAGGCTGTGCAGTGGATTTCCAGTTCGATGCCAGTGCCCGCCCCAGAGATTACGGAGGCGGTCCTCGTCGAACGCCTCGGGGGCAACCTGGCGGCAGGTGGTGAACGCCTCGGACCAGGTGGTACCCGGCTTAATGTGGAGTCGTGGCTGGGAGCTGCTGGATGCTGCGGCCATACCGGTGATATTGACGGTCATCCGCCGATCACGCCAGGCAAAGCGGCCCACTATTTCGAGGATTCTTAGATGACTGTATCAGATTAATAACTCTCGGTAATTTCCTGCATAAATCGTCATGTGGTCACTCATCGCCCCCGCTCGATATCCAATGATCTTGCTGGTGCTGCTGGTGCTGCTGGTGCTGCTGGTGCTG
>NZ_MOMD01000056.1:0-4132 GCF_001983015.1 Frankia sp. CcI156 | reverse complement strand
TGGTGCTGCTGGTGCTGGCTTGCCGCTCTGGTCGCCGGGGTCGTTGCCAGGAGGAAACCGGGCGCGACTCGCCACGCGAACATGGTCCTATGCGGGTGGGTGGCAGCGTCCACCGCGTACTATTTCCGGCATGTCGGATGCGTTTATCGGGCAAGATGGTGGCACCACTTCGGCGCCGTCACGACCTCGGGTGTGTACTTCATCACGTAGAGTGGGATGGTGTCCGAACCGCCTTTCGTTCGCGTCCGGGTTGCCGCCGCTCGGACCATTCGATCCTGATTCCCGGATGTGTGATGACGGCCAGTGTYGTGCCGCCGTCGGCCGCTGAAGCCGACTCCGTCGAGGGCTCCGCGCTGATCCGGGTCCTCGTAGTAGATGATCATGAGTTGTTCCTTCAGGGCCTGCAGACGGTCCTGGAGATCGAGGAGGACATCAGCGTCGTCGGCCGGGCCGGTAACGGTCAAGAGGCTCTGACCTTGGCCTCCGGGACATCGCCGGACATCGTCCTGATGGATGTCCGGATGCCGGGCCGGGACGGGATCGCCGCGGCGGGTGCCATCAAACGTGCTGTTCCGCGCACGCGTATCGTGATGCTCACGGTCTCGGACGAGGAGTCTGACCTGTTCGAGGCGATCAAGGCGGGTGCGGTCGGGTACCTGCTGAAGTCGATTCCGCYGCACGAGGTGGCCGACGCGGTGCGGGCTGTCCACAATGGGCAGAGCCTGATCAGTCCTTCGATGGCATCGAAGTTGATGGTCGAGTTCGCCACGATGGCCCGGGGTACCGAGGACCGTCCTCGGGCGCACGCCCCRCACCTGACCGCGCGAGAACTCGAGGTACTGAAGCTGGTCGCTGAGGGGCGCGCGAACCGCGAGATTGCCCGCAAGCTGTTCATCAGTGAGAACACGGTCAAGAACCACGTTCGTAACATCMTGGACAAACTGCAGCTGCACTCGCGGATGGAGGCCGTGATGTACGCGGTTCGTCAGGGGCTGTTCGACATCGAGTGAGCCCGGCGGGGCCGCACGGTTGCCACGGTGGGCCTCTGTCCGCCAACCCGCGGGGCCTGGTCGGCGGGATATTGCTCTGGGGTGGGTGACGGGACTTGAACCCGCGGCCACCGGGACCACAACCCGGTGCTCTACCAGCTGAGCTACACCCACCAGAACCTGGCTGCCATGCCGAAGGAGGAGACCCGGCCGGACCGGAGATCCTCCGACCGGTGCGAATCCGGGATATTCCGAATCCGGGACGTTCCACCCACGCCGCCTGACCAAGCGAAGCTATCGTACCGGTCCGCGCCACTGGATGGGCAAGGGGGTTACCCCGGTCATGCCCGCCGCGCTCTGCGAGATCACTGCCCGTTCAGGCGGGCGGTGGAAGGTCTCCCGTCCAGCCGCGCGGGTGAACCGGCCGGGTCGTCCGGTTGCGGGTGCTCGGAGCCTCCGGCGGTCAGGGAGGCCAGCGACGCATCGGCCTGGTCGCGGATCTCGGCGGCGATCGCGCGGGCCTGCTCGGTGCCCGGCCCCGGCTGGGGAACGAACACGGCCCGTCGGTAGTAGCGCAGCTCCTCGATGCTCTCCTGGATGTCCGCCAGGGCCCGGTGGCCGCCGCGTTTGACCGGAGCCGCGTAGTAGGCCCGCACGTACCAGCGGCGGGCGAGCTCCTTGATCGACGAAACGTCGATCATGCGGTAGTGCAGGTGAGCGTCCAGCGACGGCAGATAGCGTGCGAGGAAGGTGCGGTCCGTGGCGATCGAGTTGCCGCACAACGGGGCCTTGCGCACCTCGGGAATCCGGGTGCGGACGTAGTCGAGGAGCTGGCGCTCCGCGTCGTCGAGGGACAAGGTGGACGCCCGGACGGCGGCGGTCAGGCCCGAGGCCTCGTGCATCTCGCGGACGACCGGCTCCATGGTCTGCAGCGCCTCYTCCGGCGCCGAGATGACCAGGTCGATGCCCTCGTCGAGGATGTTGAGCTCACTGTCCGTGACCAAGCAGGCCACTTCCAGGAGTAGATCCGACGCGGCGTCCAGGCCGGTCATCTCGCAGTCGATCCACACTAGTCGATCCATCCCGCTGACACTATGGTCTGCGGTCGCCGTCGTCACGTGCACCCTCGGGTTCTCGTCGTATGGCTGAGTGCCCGCTCCGTCGAGATCATCCTATAGTCCCTGCTCCGTTACTGACGGTGAAGCTGATGGAGATCTGAGTGTTCCCGGCTCCGACCAGGATCGCGGTCAGGGTGTACAGCCCGTCCGGGACCTCGGAGGTCTGCCATCCGCCGGGATGCGGCGTGAACAGGTACGGCGGGCCTGGGAGATCCCGCCGGTACGGCCCGGTCGGTCCGTTCAGCACGTACGTCAGGGGGCCGGCGTAGCCCGTCGTTTCCACCCGGATGATGCGGAAGCCGGAGATGGTCTCGCCCTGGTGGATGCCGGCGAAGGTGAACGGTGCGACGGACATCGTCGACGACGGCGTGGGCATGGCGCCCGGGCCGGACCGGGATGGACGACCGTCGGGTGCGGGGGATGCCGCCGGGGTCGGACCGGACCGGGGTTCCTGGCTGTGATAGCCGAACACCAGGATCGGCATCAGGACCAGGGCAGCGAAGAACAGCGCAAGACCGACCCAACCCCGCCTGAGGGCATCCACGCTGACTGCGTCCCTCCGCCATGCCGCCCATGGGTTCGGGTCACTTTAATGGGCGGGAAGGTGATCGACTCCCGCGGCCTGGGACCGACCGGGATCGAAGCGCGCAGTCGGGCCGGGGGAGGGAGGAAGTGGGCCGACGGCGGGTTGACGGGCACGCCGCCCGCCGCGGCGTCGGATCGGTATGGGTTGTCCGGATCGGCATGGGTTGTCCGGATCGGCGCGGGAGGCGCAGCCGCTTGTCGATGCGGCTGCCGAGGGCAGAACGATCTAGCGGGTGCGCCTGCGCCGGCCGGGTGGCCGGTTCGGCGGATGGGCGGGCCCGCGATTGTCCCGCGGTCGCTGGCGCACCCCTTGCCGACTGAGCCCCAGGATGCGCTGCTGTGCGATGCGCTCCTGCCGAAGACAGCGACCACGATCCACGCCCCGACCGTAGCCGCCATCTGCGTCTTCCGCGTCCCTCGTCACATGGTGTTTACCTTGTCCCCGGCGTGTCGCTGGCTCTCGCTCACCCTCCTCCCCGGCCCCTGGGCCGCCCCTGGTCGGCCTTCGGACGRCCGGTGACCCTCAGGGCCGGCGGGTGACCCTCAGGGCCGGCGGGTGACCCTCAGGGCCGGCGGGTGACCCTCAGGGCCGGCGGGTGACCCTCAGGCGGCCAGCGGGGTGGAGGAGCGCCCGCCGTGGCCCGGCCGGTCGGCGCGCCCGGTGGCGAAGGCGGGCTCCAGGGCCAGGTCCAGCACCTCCCGGACGTCGGTCACCAGGTGGACGGTGAGCGCGTCGCGCACCGGCGCCGGGACGTCGTCCAGGTCCGGGCCGTTACGCGCCGGCAGCAGCACCGTGGTGATGCCGGCGCGGTGCGCGGCGAGCAGCTTCTGCTTCACCCCGCCGATCGGCAGCACGCGCCCGGTCAGCGACACCTCGCCGGTCATCGCCACATCCGCCCGGACCGGCCGACCGGACAGCAGCGACGCCAGGGCCGTCGTCATCGTTACCCCGGCGCTCGGCCCGTCCTTCGGCACCGCACCCGCGGGGATGTGCACGTGGACACCGCGGTCGGCCAGATCGCCGACGGGAAGTTCCAGCTCCACCCCGCGCGAGCGCAGGTAGGACAGCGCGATCTGCGCCGACTCCTTCATCACGTCGCCGAGCTGCCCGGTCAGGGTGATCCCGGCCCCGCCGGTCTCCGGGTCGGCCAGCGACGCCTCGACGAACAGGACGTCACCGCCGGCGCCGGTCACCGCCAGGCCCGTCGCCACTCCCGGGAGGGCGGTGCGCTCCGCCGACTCCGGGGTGTGCCGCGGCCGGCCGATGTAGCCGGGCAGGTTCCCGGCATCGATCGTCACCGGCAGGGTGGCCTCGCCGAGCGCCACCCGGGCGACGATCTTGACGGGGTAGAGAAAAGTTGCGATGACCCCAGATGTGGCAGGGGACCCCAGCGAGGCCCGCATGCTCGGGGCTTCGCCGGGGTCCCAAGGGCCAGCCGA
>NZ_MOMD01000055.1:0-46676 GCF_001983015.1 Frankia sp. CcI156 | reverse complement strand
CGAGGACCTCACCACCTGGCAACAGCCTCCCGGCTGACCCCGACCCCCGAGACCCCAGCGGAGTGCCCCACGGTCACGCCGCCCACGATCATGCCCCAACGGGATTTCCGAATACGTACGCACGGAGAACCCGTCAACGCGGAACCCCAAAAGTGTGCCCGGATCGCCTGGTTTCCCCTCGACGAGATTCCCGACAGCACGTATCCATACACCCGTGTCGGCATCGATCTCCACAGGCGGCGGGAGAACTTTGCCATCTCCGGGTGGGAGACATAGAAAGCGCTACGACGGCATCCGTACCGTTTGCTAGCGAGCCAACTGATCCTTGCGAAAGCGGATCGAATATGTCCGGACCATCACACTCGGCCGGCGGTGGGACTGGATAGACGACATGTTGACGCCATTGGTGAGCCGGCAATCCGGTACTCCGGGTCCCGTGTCGGCTGTCATTCCATACCATGGAAATCTCAGCTCGGCTGGTCGTTCCTCTCAACCAGCGAGAGGACCGGCGAGTCGACACGGTCCGYCCCCTCGTCTCACCCTGCTCCCGAACGTTTCCCGAGTGTTCGCCATCCCTAGCGGCAATGATCTTCCTTCAAGTGAGGCATCTGCCCAGCTCACGGCGCTCCGCGGCCCCGAACCGAAGCTTCGCGCTGAAGGGAATGGTTCGCGCCCGTCCGCTGGGGATAGTGGCGTCACCTCGTGAGTTTCTCGTCCCGGTCAGTGGGCCACCCGGGGCGAGCGCCGCGTTGGTGCACGCTGCACCCTTTGGCCGGAAGGTTGGAATCTTGGCATCACGTGAGCGTTTCCTGACCCGCCGCTCGAACGACTCCTTCCCGCATGCCTGAGAGTATTCAAGTGTTGGAGAAATTCCTCGACTGCTCGCGCTTTTCTCTGGTCCGCCGCCGTCGATGCCAGGTGGAGGAAAGGGCGCATTGATATCGGCGGAGACTCGTGACCGGCATTTCACCCTGATTGCCGTCGATTCTTCTTCCCTGCTGCGCCTTCCGGTCGCTCTTGCCTCGCTACCGGCATGAGTCAGGTTGATTGCGCGGCGCACCTCTACCTGTAACCCATCGAGAGGAACGATGATGAATGCGCGGGTTTTCCATACCGTCGTGGTGGGTGCCGGCCCCGGGGGGTTGATTGCAGCCTACCGATCTGATGTGCCCGCGCCGGGCCTTCTCCTCCTCGACGGAGGTGACGATGTGGAGGAGCGGATTGGCGCTCTGGGCTCCGATAGCCGAGGGGACGTGGTGACCCGGGGGTTTGGCGGTGCCGGGCTGTTCTCGGACGGCAAGCTGTGCTTGTCACCGCGGATCGGGAGCACCGTCAGCCACAGATTCGATCCTTCTCGCGTTTCCGCGCGGCAGCACGCGATCGATGAGGTTCTTCGCTCCGGCGAGCGGGCCGACCTGCACGGCGGGGACGCCGAAGCCGCAGAAAATTTCGAGAAACGCGCGAAGGTCGCCGGATTAGAATATGTTCATTATCCGGTCCGTCACGTCGGGACCGACCAGCTACCTCGGATGCTCAGCCGGTTGCGGACGCGTCTGGYGGCGAGGGCGACGGTCGCCTGCCGTACGACGTGTATCGGTATCCGCCCGTCAGGACGTTCCGATTTCCGGTGGGAGCTGGAGTTGGATGGTCCCGGGGTCAGGCGGGTCCACGCGGTCAACGTCGTCCTGGCCCCGGGGAAGGTCGGCGCATCGTGGCTCGGGGACGTGGGTCGGGAGCTGGGCCTGGGCCGCGACGACGCCCAACCGAAGATCGGGTTCCGGTTGGAGGGAGCGAAGGAGTTCCTCGGACCGCTGCTGGAGATAGCCACCGACCCGAAGGTCATCTGGAGCGGGCCCGATGGGGTCGAGGTCCGAACCCACTGCGTGTGCTACGGCGGCGACGTCGTCGCGGCCGACTATCACGGGCTGACCCTGGTAGGCGGGCATGCGACCTCAGCGCATGCCGAGAACCGCTCCAACAGCGCGATTATTGCAACGGCCGGCCGGAGATTGCCCCTCACCGCTGACGATGCCCGCACGCTCGTGGCCGCGATCAACCGCCGCCACGGTGGGCTGATCGGCCAGCGGCTCGGCGCCTTCCTTCCGGACACGCCTCTGCCCACCAGCCAGGCGGTAGGCGAGTTTGTGCCGAGCCTGCCCGATGCCGCGCCCGGCGACTTCACCGCCGAGTTCCCGACAGCGATCGTGAGCGCGCTACAAACATTTCTTTTCCGGCTCGCCTCCCTGTGTCCGGGGGTTCTGCACCCGGATAACTTTCTCTACGGGCCCGCGGTGGAACGGTGGGCATCACGTTTCACGGTTACCGACGAGATGGAAGCCCCAGGCCAGCCGGGACTGTATCTCGTGGGCGACGGCCCCGGGCTCACCGGCGGCATCATCGGCGCGGCGGAAACAGGCTGGCTCGCGGGCGACGCCATTACTGCGCAGGCGCGCCGTTAGTGCACTTTTCGCCCATTAATATCGGCGACTCAACATCGGAGGTCCGCTATGGCGGAAACCATCGACTCCATTTTCATACCGACCGAGCTGACAGCCGGTCATGCACCGCTCTGGACCGGTCGGGAGCTGCATCCCGATGCCTATCTCCAGCGGATCGACGATGCGCACCGCGCCGACCTGGCCGCGGCGGTGCGCGCGGCGAGTGCCCGGTTGGCATCCCGAGACCTGTTCCACGACCGTGACCTCACAGACCAGGACGTTCTCCTGCCGCACCTGGACGCGCCGCTCGCCGCGCTCGCCACGGCGGTCGCCGTGGGACACGGCTTCGCCGTACTCCGGGGCTTACCTGTGGAGGATCTCGACGACCGCGAGTGCCTCGTGCTGATCCGCGGCATCGCGGCCCGGCTGGGACGGATCGCGACCCAGAGCCGCGACGGGCAGCTTGTCCGTCGCGTTCGGGCGAGTGGCCGGCAGCTCGGTGACGGCCGGGTACGGGGACACCAAACCGCGGAACGGTTGTGGTTTCACACTGACGGCGCCGACGCGACGCTGCTGCTGTGCCGGCGCCCCGCGGACCGGGGTGGGATGAGCCGCGTGGCGTCCGCCGCGGCGGTGCACAACGCGATGCTCGCGAGCGCGCCGAACCTCGTCGCCGAGCTCTACCAGCCGTTTCACTTCCACATGGCCGGCGGGAACATCCCCGGCGGCCCACCGACGTTCCTCTCGCCGATCTTCTGCGCGTACCGCGGGCTTTTCAGTGTCCGCTTCGTGCGGCACACGCTCCTGGAGACGCAGACGGTCACCGGTGTGYCGCTGTCCCCGACAGCTCTCGCGGCGTTTGACCTCCTCGACGAGGTCGCCGACCAGCTGGCCYGCGACATGGAACTTCGGCCCGGTGATCTCCAGATCGTCCACAACCACTGTGTTCTGCATTCCCRCACGGCCTACACCGACGCGCCCGACCCMCGGCAGGCCCGCCACCTGCTGCGCTGCTGGATCACCCTGCCGGCCCCCGACCGCCGGCCCGGTGCCGTCGAGCAGGGCCTGCGAGGCGGATGGCTCACGGACGATCTACAGCAGGCTGCCGCCTCCACCTGGACACCTCCCACCGCCGCCGGTCTTGCGGACGGCCCCACGTGACCGGCCCGCAGGCATGGCGGCAGGAGATCACCGTCGCCCTCGACCGACTGGCCCGTGATCGCCGCGACCAGCCCGCGGTGATCGACTCCGGGGGTGCGTGCACCTTCGGCCAGCTGGGCCGGGACGCCCACCGTCTTGCCCGTGATCTTGGCGGTGAGGGCGGCCGTGGCCTGCTGCGTCCCGTCACCGCCCGGTCGGAGGCGGATTTCCTCGTCGAGGTGTTCGCCACCTGGCTGGCCGGGGGAATCCCCCTGCCGCTGTCCGCCCGTGGGGCCGCGGTGTCGACACCGGATTTCCCGCGCGCTCCGGCTGGCGGATGCGAGCCGTGGAAGGCGATCGTCGGCGTCTGTGACGGCCTCTACCGCCCGCTGGTGACACATGGGGAGCCCCCGAGCGTCCCGCGGAAGGCGCTCGCGCTCGGCCTGCGCCCCGACGGGCGAGCATTGATCGGCTCCCCGTTGCACCTCAACGGCCCGTTCGAGTTCGCCGTGCGGCAGATCCTGCTCGGCGGCACCGTCGTGATCTGTCCGGTCTTCACCCCGCAGGTGTGGGTCACCTACGCGGGCCGCCACCGGCCGACCTGGGCGTTCCTCGTGCCCACGCAGCTGCGCCGGCTGCTCGACGACGCCGGCGAGACCGCCGTCGCGAAGGCCGCCTCGTCGGTGGACAGGCTGGTCTACTCCTCCCAGCCCTGCCCACCCGACCTCCGCGGGCGTCTGCTCGCGTTGCTGGGCGGCGACCGGCTCGCGGAGTATTACGGCACCGCCGAATACGACGGCACGCTGCGCGTCGGAGCCGCCGACGGTGGCGTCCCGATCGACGGAGCCGAGATACGGATCACCGGGCCGCAGCGGGTGCCGGTTCCCGCGGGGACGGTCGGCACGATCGAAGGGCGAAGCCGCGTGGGGCTCGCCAGCCACCCTGTTCCCGGGGCATGCCCACCATCCGGTGCGTGGCAGAGCGTCGGTGACCGCGGCCATCTCGACGGCACCGGACGGCTGCATGTCGCCTCCGTCGCCGTGCCTGGACGGGCGATCGTCGGCGGCGTCAACGTCGCCGTCGCCCAGGTCCGTGTCGTGCTCGCCGCTCACCCCGCGATCAGCGACTGCACGGTGTCGGTGGTCCCCGACGCCGTCTACGGCCATCGTCTGACTGCCCGCGCATGCACCCGGCATCCGACGCTGACGGCCGAGGAGATCCACGCCTACTGCRCCACCCGCCTCGCCGCGCCCGAACGGCCGAGCCGCCTTGACCTGATCCGTCTCAGCCCGTCGGAGGCCACTGCCCATGCCGTCGACCTGTGACCTGTGTGACGCCCTCGACCCGGCCGTCAGCGACTGCGCGCTGCAACGGCACCTGACCGTGGCAGCGCCCCGCATCCTGGYGGCGAACGCGTATGCCGCCGCGGTCCCCACCATCGGGGCGTACGTCGCCGGCTACCTGCTCCTCGTCCCCCGAAGCCATGTCCTGTCCCTGGGCGCACTCGACCGCACTGCTCGCGCCGGCGTCGACGCGCTGATGCGGGAGATGGCCGCACGTCTCGCCGATCGTTACGACAGCCCGGTGCTGGGCTTCGAGTACGGCCTGAACGCCGCCGGGCAGCGGCGGATCGAACACGGCCACCTGCACCTGCTCCCCACCGAGGCGAACCTGCGCGGGTGGCTGGCCAAGCGGCTCACCGGCCATCCCATCGCCTCCCTGGTCGACCTGCCCGCTGACCCGGCCCACTCCTACATCCTGGTGCGTGATCAAAGCGGTGCGTTGACCGTCTACCCGGTCCCGACCGGCACCCATCCCCGCATTCGGCTGCGGCACGTCGTCGCCGCCCTCGACCCACGACTGGACGGAAGCGACTGGGACTGGGAGAGCGATCCCCACGCCGATCTCATGCGCCGCACCGTGGACGATCTCGCCCCCACCACCAGCCGGCCGCTGCCATGACAACCCCGTGGACCCTCGCGGCTCTCTGGCAGCGCATCGCCGCGCAGCAGCCCCACCAGACCGCGYTGATCCACGGCGATCAGGCGTGGACGTGGGCGCAGTTCGACGCGGCATCAGCGGCCCTCGCCCGCACCCTGCGGCGGCACGGAGTGCAGGCCGGCCAGGTCGTCGCCCTCTGCCTGCCGAACATCCCCGAACACCTTGTCAGCCTCGCTGCCGTGCTCCGTCTCGGCGCAACGCCCGCGCAGCTCAACCCCCGCTACCGTGCCCGCGAACTCGACCAGCTTCACCGCCTGCTCCAGCCCGCCGCAATGATCGCCGATCCGGTCCAGGTCCCAGACGTCGCGACGCTCCACGCCCGCTGCCAACCTGGCCAGGAAGTACCGATCCGCCCCCTCGGAGGCCACGGGCTGCTCCTGACCTCCGCGGCCCCGCGGGCATCCTCGTCGCCGCCGGCGAATGGGCCGCGACCGCCTTTGATGATCAAATGTACGGGTGGGACCACCGGCACACCCCAGGCCGTGCTCTGGCGCGTCGCCGACATCCTGGACAACCTCAACGCCCACAACCCCTGGGCCCGCCACGACCTGTCCCGCCCTCTCACCCGGATGGCGTCCCTGACGCTGGCCGACGCGCGCATCGTCGTCGCCAGTCCCCTCAGCCACGGCTCGGGTCTGACGCGCGCGATGGGCGCGCTCTGCGCCGGCGGCACAGTGATCACCCTGCCAGGGTCGTCCTACGACCCCGACAGGGTGCTCGACACGGTCGTGCAGCAGCGCGCCGACACCCTGGCGATCGTCGGCGACGCCTACGCACGACCGCTCACGAGCGCGCTTGGCGCCCGCCTCGGCGCTGACCTGTCCGCTTTGCGGACGGTCACCTCGTCGGGCGCGCCGTGGACGGACCAGGTCAAGACCRAACTCCTCGCCCTGGTCCCACACCTGCGGCTGGTCGAAACCCTCGGCGCCACCGAGGCCACCGGCCTGGGATCATCACTCGCCCGCCTCGGAGACGTACCTGCGACCGGGTCCTTCGACCTCGGCCGACACGCCCGGGTGTTCCACGCTGATGGAACCCCGACCGCGGTCGGTGAGACGGGACAGGTCGCGGTCCACCGGCCGCTGCCCGTCGGTCTGCACCCCCACGGCACGCTTCCACCCCACCGCTACGTCCGCGCCTATGACGGCCGCACCTACCTCCTGTCCGGAGACCTCGTCCGGCTTCAGACGAGTCGGAGGATCGCGCTGCTCGGCCGCGAGCAGGACTGCATCAACACCGGCGGGGAGAAGGTGTACGCCCCCGATGTCGCCGCCGTCCTCCTGGCCCACCCCCACGTCGCCGACGCCGCCATCCTCGCCGTCCCCGACACGCGGCTCGGGAGCACCGTCGGCGGCCTCCTCCAGCTCCACGCCGGCGGCAGACTCGCACAGGTACTGGGTGACATCCGTGGCGACCTCGCCGGCTACAAGATCCCACGGGTGGTSCGGGTCGTCGCCGCCATACCCAGGACCCCGGCCGGGAAGGTCGACCTCGTCCGCGCCCGCCAGCTCCTCAGCGACCAGGAGGCCAGTTCATGACATCACCCGCCGTCGCCGCGTGGGCTGACCTCATCACGCTCGCCGAGCAAGAACAGCAGGCGCTCCTCGCCGTCCTGACCCGGCTTGTCACCGACCCCCGCCTCGAAGCCCAGGTCGCCGCAGCCCTGGACTACCCCGGCTGGCCGCTACCCCTCACGCTGCTACCGCACCGAGCGGCACACCTCACTGCCGGCACACCCGAACTCGCCACCTTCGCGTCCGTCTCGACTGCCGCGACGACCGCGGTCCTCACGACACTGAACCGATGGGGCTGGCCGTCTCCCGCCTCGTGCGCCRCCAGCGACGCCGCCTGGCTTCTCCTCCAACACGCCGACACCGAAACCGAGACCCGCCACGATCTCCTCCGCGATCTGGCGCGCACGTGGCAGCACCGCGGGGCCGACCCGCGACAGCTGGCTCTCCTGACGGACCGGGACCGTTCCCTGCGCGGTGAGGAGCAGCTGTACGGAACATTCGTCCTCATTCGTGACGACCGCCCGCGCTTCCTCTACCCGATTGCCGACATCAACCATATTGATGATCAGCGGAGTCGGATCGGACTGCCGAGTCTCGCCGACGACACGCCCTACGCCTACTGCCCGATCACCCCCTACCGGCAGGCCCGCAGCGCACCCGTCAACCTCTGGGCGCCGGCCACCAGCCCAGCCCCACAACTCCGGCGCACCCAGCAGCGGACACCACAGAGCCTCGCCGGCGATGCCACCCCTCGCCACGGCGTCTACCTCGCGGCGACGCTGCGCGACCGAGACGAGATCCGCCGTATCCGCGCCCGCCTGCCCCCGCCCCTGGAATCCACCGCCCGCTGGCTCGACCTCGACCCCCTCACCCGACCCAGCAGCCAGTTCGACGCAGGCATCGTCGTCAACCAACTCGCGGCCCAGCTCTGCATCCACGACATCGCCCGCGCGCGCCTTCTCCTCGCCTACCCGCTCAGCCGGCGCAGCGACGGCGTCACGGCCGAGATCGGCTGCGCGCTCGCCTACGGYAAACCCGTCATCATCGCCAAGGGCTCACCCCGATGCAGCTTCGACATGCTGCCTTCCGTCACGATCAGCGACGACATCGACAGCGCCCTGACTGCGGCACATCACGCCCTCACGGACCACGCCACCTGAACAATCCAGCAGGCAGAAGGCCCCTCAGCGCGAGACCTGGACCGGGATCTCGAACGGTACGAACATCGGCATCCCCGGCGTGTCCGACCAAACCTTCGGCACCGGCGTCACCCCGGTCGCCACCGTGGCGCGCTCCGACGGCGTGAGCACACCCAACGCGGCCCGCTCCTCCAACGRCAGGAAATCCAAGGCCAGACGCCGCACCACATAATCGATGATCGACGTGGCCTGTGGGATCTCCGCGTCGTCGGTTAGCCCCGCCGGCTCGAACCGCAGGTCTATGAACTGCCGAACGAACGTCACCAGCGGTACGTCGTGCGCCAGACCAGTCGAGATCGCCAACGAGAGGGTCTCGGTCATCCCGCGCAKGGTCGACCCCTGCTTCGCCATGATCAGATTGACGTCCGCCAGCGAACCGTCAGCGTGCAGGGACGTGATGACGAAGCCGTAAGCGCCGCCCACCGTGAACGACCTCGTCACGGACTCGCGATGCCGTGGCGCGCGCCGTGCCACGCCACTGGGCGGCTGGGTTCCCATCGTTGATGTTGCGTCAACCACAACACGTTCCTCTCGATCGGCGCGTCGATGCCGCATACTCACATCCGGAGACGATCACAACAGATAGCGCCACCACATCCCGAGCAGTGCCAGATGTTGTGGCCGATCCGAGATGTCAGCATAGGGCACCGGCCGTCCGATCTCACCGTGGAGGCGTCGGCGTGTCCGACCGCGCCCAGCCGCACTCGCCGGGCCCACCCCGGCCGCCTCGAACCACCCGCATGAACCACGCGCGCCATAGCCACAAGCCTGAACGAGCGCCGGTCCTCGACCAGGAGCGGGCTGGGTTGACCCGCGATGTACGCAACTGACGTTGTCGTCGGCTGGGCGCGGTCGTCGGGATTCCAGCGAGGCAGGCGGCGTGCGAGGGTCAACATGACCCAAACCGGTGAAGCACCGGGCGATCCCGGTGCATCTGTAGGTCTGCGCCGTCGCCAGTGCTGCCCAAGAAAGCGAACCGGACCGGCCAGCGTCGCACGCCCCATCAGCGCCAACTCGATCCCGGCCTGGGTGTGACCCCGGGCGCGCCTCCACGTTCGGATGGGCATTCGGTATCCACGAACAATTCCGCGTGAGATCCGAGATCGTCGTGGAAGTTACGGCGCCGTATGTCGCCGTCTGCGCAGGTAGCGGCATAGCGCGGCGCCGAACGAACTTCTTCGCGGAACGGGGAATGATTAGCAAGTCGCGGCGGCGGACAGTGACAGGAGCTACCCGCAGGCCGCCGAGGCTGCTCCGGTAACGGGCGCCCGCATCGCGGTCGAGCGCCGTCCCTCCGGAAGGCATAGCCGTGGAGCAGCATCCACATGAGCCCTTGGCTCGCTTGTCCGTCGCCCTACGCAGCGCCGGCGYGCGTCCCGACTTCCCGTCTCCGGATCGGTGGGAGTTGCTGCTCGATCCGGCTGTGTTCCGTGGCTGGGTAGAGCAGCGGTGCGCCGGCCACGTGGGTCGGGTCCGGATCGCGGGACCGCTCGATCGCCGTCTGGCCGTCGTCGAGCGGACCGACGGCCGGTGGGTCGTCGCGGATCTCTCCGGCCAGCCACACCGCTCCCGGGCCTGGCCAGCGTGGACGCGCGAACAACTGATCCTGGAGGACCCGGCGTCGTGGCTGTCGCTGGCCCACCTGGACGAGCGGGCCGTGTGGCGGCTGTCGCGGCCCAGCGCCCTGCTAGCGGCGCTGTATCACCCGGAGACGTTCCCGCTRCCGCGGTTTCCGTTGGGGATCAGCACGGTGGCGCGGGCGGCCCGGGACACGTTGCTCGGAACAGTGGCCTTGGCCGACATGCAGCTCGGGCTCTCCCTCGATGGCCTCGTCGCCCGCATCGACGGCGACCGGCCGGACATCCTCGGGGTCTCGGCGACGTTCGGCCAGTACGACCTGCTCGTCGAGCTGCTGGAATCGGTCTACGCCCAGGATGATCCGCCGCTGGTCGTCGCCGGTGGCAGTCTCACCCTGCGGGTCGAGCGGGTCCTGCTGGACAGGTTCCCGTCGCTGCTGGTCGCCAGGGCGGGTGGCGAGGCGACGATCGGCGCGTTGCTGGCGCACTGGCACGGCGACTGCGGCCTCGACGACGTGCCCGGACTGGGGTACGCGGGGGCACCACGTGGGGGTGGGCTGGCGGTCGGGCGGCGGCGGACCGCGAAGCCCGTCACCCGGGACGTGACGGCCGACGTCGTTCCGGAACTCGATCTGCTGCCGGCGACGTTCGACCGTCACGGTGTCGCGCAGTTGGAGACCAGCCGGGGCTGCACCAGCTACTGCTCGTTCTGCCCACGCGACCACAAGGGCAGTTGGGTGGGGGCCGGTACGGGCCGGTTGCCGTGGCTCCTGGGTGAGCTTTCGGCGGTCTTCGAGCGCTACCCGCAGGTGTCGCGGACGTTGTACCTGGTTGACGAGGAATTCCTCGGTCGCGCCCCCGACGCGACCAGCAGGGCGTTAGAGCTGGCCAGTCTGCTGCACCGGGCGGGGTTCGGGTGGGAATCCAGCTGCCGCGTCGACCAGGTCGTCGACCCCGACCAGAGCCATGGCTGGCACGTCGAACGCGCCGAGATGTGGCGGGCGCTGGTCGCCCGGGGCCTGCGGCGGATGCTGTTCGGCGTCGAGTCCGGCGTCGACAGCATTCTGGACCGGTTCGCGAAGGACACCACGGGCGAGCAGAACCTGCTGGCTGTCCGTACCCTGTCCGCACTCGGCGTCCCGACCCGGTTCACCTACATCACCTTCGACCCGCTGATGACCCTCGACGAGCTGAAGGCCACACATGCGTTCCAGGGCCGCACCGATCTGCTCCTGGCCCCGCAACCCGATCTTTCGCCCGCCGAGGTCGTCCGCGGAGTCCGGGACGCTCGGTTCGCCGCGGCGGCGGGCACGGGCCAGCCGTTCTACCAGGGGATCTCCTACCTGCTGGTCAGCATGGAGTGCCTGATCGGCGCCGCCTACACCCGCCGAGTCCAGCAGGCTGGACTTGCCGGGGCGGTGACGCCGTCGATGGGCCGGGTAGAGGCCCGCTACGCCGACTGGCGGATCGGAGTAGCCGCCAGCTGGGCGCAGCGCTGGGTCGACCGGCACTTCGCCCTCGACTACACGTTCAAGTCGCTGGAGAAGGTCCTCGACGGCGCCCCGCGCCGTCAGGTGCGTGAGGCCCGCGGCGTGCTCAAGGACGCCAGCTACACGGTCCTCGGCGACCTGATCACCGAACTCGACACCCGCCCGCTGCACCGTGATCCGACGGCCGAGGCGATCCTGGACGTGCGGATCTGGCAGCGGATTGAGAACCGTCTCGCTCTATTGCGGGGCGTCCTCGCCGCCGCTGTGCACGACCTGCTGCCTGTTCTCGGCCGGGAACACGCCGCACTGCTCGTCACCGAACACCGGCGATGGTCCGCAGCCGGCGGTTGGACGCTGATCAACGCGGCGGACGCCTGTGCCAGCTGACCGGCGGACCCGAATCGGAAGATCAGGCGCCGGTCTTTTCCGGGATCGGCACCCAGTTGAACTCTGGGCAGAACCGGGCGTAGGTGACCAGCTTCCAGGCCGCGTAGTCCTCCAGCCGGCCGGCTTGGCGCAGCAGGTGCTTGACCCAGGTGTGACACACCCGCTCGTCGTGGCTCATCGCCTCGTCGATCTGGTCGAGCATTCGGCAGGCGACCGCGAAGTCGTCCACGGTCAGCGCGCTCAGGTCGATCTCGACGTCGTCCACGGTGAAGCTGAACACCAGCCGGGTGGTGGAGAAGCTGGTGTAGCGCTCGCCGAGGAAGCGGGCGGTCCCGTCGAGCGTGGCCATCAGCTCGGCACGGCGTTCCACCGGGTAGCCGATGCCCAGATCCAGATCCGAGGTCTCCAGGTTCAACCGGGTTCCGAACGAGCCGACGTCCCGCGGCCGATGCCCGGTCCACCGCTCGATGAGTTCCGACGCCCTCGCGCGCACCGCGTGCAGGCGTTCGTCGTGGGCGCGCATCGCCGTGTAGAACGCCTCGGCGCGGTCGAACTCGGCGGTGGGGAAGTCGCTGCGGTCGGCCCACCCCTTCGCCCTGATCGCATCCAGGTTCAGCGGGGTGTCAGGGTCCGGAGTCGTCATGCCGGTGACCTTAACGTCACAGTCAGCGGCGCCCATGCACAGGCCCGTCCAGCAATCGTCGGCAGACAATGAGGTGAACGAGATGACGGAAGAACGTTTTCCCGCGCCCCGCGCGCTGGCCGGCGGGCTGACGGTGCACCCGATCGGCGTCGGCTGCTGGGCCATCGGCGGACCCGACCACAACCTGGGCCTGCCGATGGGCTGGTCCACCGCCGACGACCACGCCTCCCGCGCGGGGTTAGAACTCGCCTACACCCTGGGTGCGAACCTGTTCGACACCGCCGACGTCTATGGCCACGGCCACTCCGAACGTCTCCTCGGCCACCTCGTCGAGCAGGTCGACCGGGACAGTCTCGTGCTGTCGTCCAAGGTCGGCTACTTTGCGGGCACCGCCGCCCACGCCTATCTGCCCGCCGCGATGCGCCGCCAGCTGGAGACCAGCCTGGAGAACCTGCGCACCGACCGGCTCGACATCTACTTCTTCCACACCAGCGAGTTCGGCCCCGACGACCGCTACCTCGACGGCGCCGTCGCCCAGATGCGCGAGTTCCAACGCCAGGGCCTGGTGCGCTGCGTCGGGATGCGCGGCCCGCACCGCTACGCCCCTGACCGGCTCATACAGCCACGATCCGATCGGCCGGACAAGCACGCCCGGTTCCGGGTCCTGTTCGAGCGAATCCGTCCCGACTTCCTCGCCGTCCGACACAACCCGCTGACCCCACCGCCGCCCGCCGGCCAGCCGGACATCTTCACCCTCGCCGCCGACCACCACATCAGCATCCTGATCAACAAGCCGCTCGGGCAGGGCCTGCTCACCGGTAAGCACGACCCGCGTCGGCCACCCCAGYTCGGTGCCGGGGATCATCGGCAACGCAAACGCTGGTATACCCCGGATGCCCTCGCACTCGTCGAGCGCCACCTTGCACCTCTGCGCGACCGGTTCGGCCCGTCGACCCGCGACCTGGTCCGGGTGRCACTGGCCTACAGCCTCCAGCGCGCCGACAGCGCGGCCGTCCTTGTCGGCTTCACCACCCCCGACCAGGTCCGCGAGAACCTCACCGCCCTCGACACACCGCTGTCCGGCGACGACCTCAGCTTCGTCCGCGCCACTCTCGGCCAGCTCCAGCAGGACCTCGACGCCGCCGGCGAAGTCTTCCTCGACGAAACGGCCCTGCCCGAATGAACCCGCAGCAGTCCCTGTTCCCGAACCCGCCCACGCCGGTCGCTCCCACATCCACGACCGAGCTGCGGCTCGTCACGTTCAACGCCCAGCACGCCGCACCCGACCGGGCCCGCCGCCAAGCAGCCTGGCTCGGACAGCAACCCGACGCGGACCTCGTCGTGCTCACCGAGGTCGGCCACGGACCCGGTCGCCACGCGCTCCTCGACGCGCTCGCCCAGCACGGTTACACCCACCTCCACGCCCCGCGGCCGGACCAGCCCGACTACAGCACGGTCATCGCCTCCCGCCATACGCCCCTCGAACCCGTGCCCGCCGGCATCGACGTGCTTGCCCACCGCGCACCCGCCGTCGACCTGTGGGTCGGCGGACAGCGACTGCGCCTGGTCGGCCTCTACGTCCCGTCCCGCGGGCCGGCCGCACGCCGCAACGAGAACAAGCGCGCCTTCCAACACGCCGTCACCCGCGCCCTGCCCGGCGTCCTTGCCGGCTTCGACGGGCCGGTCGTGGTCACCGGCGACCTCAACGTCGTCGAACCCGGCCACGTCCCGCACTACCCGGTCTTCGGCCGCTGGGAGCACGACTTCTACCGCTCCTTCACCGACGCCGGCCTCACCGACGCCTACCGCACCCTGCACCCCGACGCCCCCGGCCACAGCTGGTACGGCCGCGGCGGCAACGGCTACCGCTTCGACCACACCTTCCTCACCACCGACCGGCTCGACCTGACCCGCTGCGACTACGTCCACGCCCCCCGCCACCACGGCCTCAGCGACCATGCCGCGATGGCCGTCGCCGCTGTCGTTGCTCCCCGGCAGCTCCAGCCATAGGTCGCCGGCGTCAGTTCGATTCCGCCGCGATCCAGGCGAGGACCACCCGCCGTACGAAGGCTTGACCTTCGGCGAGGTCCATGGCCGACGTCTTGCTCGGGGTGCCGGGCATCCGGGCGTGGCGTGCGGCCTGCCCGCTGATGCCGGGATGGTTACGGCCTGCGTGAACGCCCGCGCCTCGGCTTTCGTCACCCAGCCGAATGCGACCGGGTCGCGGCCGTCCTGCATGATCTCCCACACCTTGTAGAGCTCGACCCACCCAAGGTGCGTGGTCCGGCCGAGAATCGCCAGGGCCTCAGCGAGCGCCGGACCGCGGGCCGCGGCAGCCGCCTGCGGAGGGCCCGGCGGCGGTGGCGGCTCGGAGGCCACCGCGTCTCCTCCTATGACGACGCTCCCGATGCGGGTGGTCAATCTGATCGTCTTGGGCGTGAGGACGGCATGACGTCGATCACCGTCGTCGTACATCCCGGTCAGCTCGACGGCGTGGAAGCCGGTGCTGTTCAGCCAGCCGATGCCGTTGACCCAGGCGAGMACCTCAGCCGCTGCCTCGTGGAAGTCCGTGCCCTCGGGCCGGTAGTCCACCGCCGGCGAGGTGAGGTAGTAGTCCTCCGCGTCGCGGACGACCTGAGTGTCACCCGTGGGCAGGACCCGCGAGAGCAGGGCGAGGTCGGTCTCCCTGCCCCGTAGACGCGCTTTCAAGGCCATTCGCCCAGCATACGGTCCTTGGCGATCTCCAAAACCGGATTCATGCGGTGGAAGAAGTCGCCTGTCGGTGAACCATCATCGCTGGTCAGCAGCGTGCAATGGCGCGAATGGTTTCTTCGTGCGCGGGGGAATGACCAGCCTCGCGACGACTGCAACCATGATCTCGAACATTCCCCGGGGTCGAGAGGTTGCGCAGCCGATGACGACGGAGCAGACGCCCTCGGCGAGCCGGCCGACCGGTTGGCCGGCTGCACTTCCCCATGGTCGGCTTCTGCTTGACGTGTCGCTGTGGTCGGCGGATCTGGCCGCGCTCGGGGTGGAGCTCGATCGGACCAGCGGCGTCGCTGACGTGGTCCACTTCGACATCGCTGACGGGTCCTTCGGGCCTGACCTGATGTTCTCCCCGGCGATGCTTGCGGCCCTGCGCCCTCGGACGACGGTCCCGTTCCACGCCCACCTGCTGGCGCGCCGGCCGATAGCGCTCATCGACGCGGTCACGACCGCGGGCGCCGATCTGATCACGGTGCCAGCCGAGATCGATGACGTCGCGCGTGCCCTGCATCGCATTCGCGACAACGGCAACGCAGCGGGCCTGGCACTCGGGGTGGACACCCGGGTCGTCGATGCCCGCCCCTACCTCGGCGCGATCGACGTGCTCGTGGTCGTCTGCACACCTGGCGGCGCGCGGGACGCCGCGCTGACCMTGGCCGCTCTGCGCCGCCTGCACGCTGCTCGCAGACTCGTTGAGGCGACCGGGCACCAGCACACGGTGCGTCTCCTGGCCGAGGGAGGGGTCGGTGCGCGCACCGTGGGGCCGCTCAGTGTCGCCGGGGTCGACGGCCTGATCACGGATCTGCCCGTCCTCGGCGACGACCCCGCGGGCACCGCCCAGTGGCTTCGTAGCCAACGCCCGGCGGGACGGCGCCCTTTGCCGAGGCCGCCTCGGGACGGGCAGGGGTTCACGCGAAGGCTCCCCTAGCGTGTCTGGACCACAACGAAACGATCACCAATCCCGGCTGAGTCGACAAGGGGTATGACAGCAGTGGCGGAACAGGACAGCGCGGTCGCTGGCTGGAACTTCCAGTCGGCGGTTCCGGAGGCGGCGGTGCCGACGGGTCTGCGGCCCGAGGTGCCGCACCTGGCCCGGATCTACGACTACTGGCTCGGCGGCAAGAACAACTACCCGGCGGACCAGGCTGTCGCCGAGGCCATGATCCGGACAGTGCCCGATCCATGAAGGTGTGCTCGTGAACCGGGCGTTCCTGCGCAACGCGGTGCGCTTCCTGGCAGCCGACTGCGGGATACGGCAGTTCCTCGACATCGGCACCGGGCTGCCGGCAACCGACAACACCCACGAGGTCGCCCAAGGCGTCGCCCCGGACGCGCGCATCGTGTACGTCGACAACGACCCGCTGGTTTTGACCCATGCGCGGGCGCTGCTGACCAGCACGCCGGCGGGACGCACGGCCTACGTGGAGGCCGATCTCGCGGACCCGGAGTCGATCCTGTCCTCGCCGGTGCTCGCGGACACGCTCGACCTGACCAGGCCGGTGGCCCTGTCCCTGATCGCAATCCTGCACTTCTTCCCCGACGTGGCGGAGCCGTACGCGATCGTGGCCAGGTTGATGGACGCGTTGCCGGCGGGCAGCTACCTGATGCTCAGCCACGCCACCGGCGACTTCGACCCGGCGGTGGCCCGGGCGGCCGACTCCTACCGGTCGCAGGGCATCGCCGGGCAGCTGCGAAGCCGCGCGGAGGTGGCACGGTTCTTCGACGGGCTGGACCTGGTGAACCCGGGCCTTGTCGTGGCGCACCGGTGGCGGCCGGGCGGGCCGGTGGAGGAGCTGGCGGACGCGCAGGTGAGCATCTACAGCGCGGTTGCCCGCAAGCCATGATCCACACACCTCGGGTGCTGGTGCTGCTGCCAGGCGGTGGTCTGTCGCTGGTCGCGGGCATCGTCGCGGGGATGGGTCAGGCCGCCCGTGTCGTGGCCCTGGTGCCCTCGCTCGCCATCGGCGAGGCGGACAGCGGCGGCGGGCGGATCGTGGCCGACCTGGCGGCGGGGCTACCCGTCGCCGACTGCGCGGTGGACATGGTCGCCGTCGACGGCATCACCCCGGCGGATCCGACTTCGCTGCTCGACGAGGCGTGCCGGGTTCTCACCCGGTCGGGGCAGGTCGTGTTCACCGTGACGCTGGCGCATCTGCGTCAACCCGCCAGCGACCTGCCCGGTCTCACCGACGAAGACGCACGGCGGATCGGCCGGGCTGTCGGCGCAGCGGTGGCCGAGGCGCCGCATCCGTGGGACCCGCTGATCGAGGTGATGTCCACCGGCCGCCCCGGGTTGCACCCCGCCGACGTCAACATGCTGCGGATGACCGCCGACCTGGACCACCAGGGTGTCGAGGAGTACCTGTACACGTCAACACCCGTCGGCCCGTCACCGGTGGCGGCGGTGCGAGTGGGTCTCGACGCGCGGGTCGCACGCCGGTACGCGGCGGCCTGCCACCGGGCCGTCGACGTCCATGGTGCGCTACGACTGCATTCCCCGGTCATGTTTCTGCGTGCCCAGCGGGCCGCATGACCAGCGGCGACCGTCGTCGCGGGGGCCACCGGCTGGGACCGGCGCGATCGTCCTACAGCCGGATCGAGCTGCGTGCCGCGCTGGCGACCGCCACGGTACGCGCCGCGAGCAGGATCCGGAGGGGGTCGGTAGGGGTGTCCCTGCCGGCCCCGATCCGGCCCGGCACCGGCCCATGGATCGCGGAAGCCGGGAGCAGGCGGGCGAGCGCGCCCACGCGGGGGGCGTTCCTTCGCCTACGGGTGGACATCCCCACTTCCAGGGCCGGACGGCACCATGATTGATCTTCACGCGTACACGTCGGAGTCCGGTGGCAGTCTGATGCCGCACGAGCTGGTCGCGCAGGCCGTCGTGGCCGGCGTCAAGGTTCTCGCGATCACCGATCGGGACACGGTGGCGGGGATCGATCCGGCGGCCGCGGTGCTGCCGGCGAGGATGACGCTGGTGCCGGGTGTGGAGATCTCCTGCCAGGCGGTCGTCGGTGGGCGGCCGAGGCCGGTCCGTCTGCTCTCCTACCTGTTCGACCCCGACGATCGGGCGGTGAGCGAGCTGCTCGGCCGGGCCCGCGACAGCGCCGAGCTGCGGGCACGACGCGCCGTCCGCCTCCTGCACATGGAGGGCTACCCGATCGACTGGCCGCAGGTAGCCGCCCAGACCCGGGGCGGACCGGTCGGCCGCAGGCACATCGCGGCAGCCCTGGTCGCCGCGGGCATCGTGCCCACCCTCGACGCCGCGCTCGGACGGGGCTGGCTCGGGGCCGGCGGCCCGTTCCACGTCGCGTCACGGCAGCCGGACATCACAGCGGCGCTGACCGTGGTCCGCGGCGCCGGAGGCGTCGCCGCACTCGCCTATCCCTGCGCGTCGCTGCCCGTGGACCTTCTGAGGGATCTGGCGGCGCGCGGCCTGGCCGGCATCGAGGTTGATCACCCCGAGCATGACGAAGACACCCGCCGCCGGCTGCTCGATGTCGCCGGGGGGCTGCGTCTGCTGCCGATCGGTGGCAGCGGCTACCACAGACCACCAGGACGCCTCGGCTCCGAGACCACACCGCCCGCCGTCTACCGGCGGCTCATGGCCACGGCCACCGGCACCCCGCCGATCCGCGGATGAACGCCCGGCGGCGATGGCAGATCGTCGACCTGGACGACGGCGAACGGTGGGAGGAGATGGACCCGGCCGTACGCAGAGCGGTCGACGAAGCCGGCCAGACCGGCTGGGGGCTGGTCTACGTCTCGGTTGGCCTGGGCGTCGCCTTCCTCCTGTCCATGATCGTGTGCCGGTAGGACGGCCGCTCTGCCCGTCGCCCCTGCGGGCGGAGCGGCCTCGCACATCCAGGGGCGGGACACGTGGATGGCAGACATCGATACACAGGGGCGGGCGCGGCTCGCGGACCTGGCCGGGGCCGTGCCGCTGGCGTTCGCGGCGGCGCACTGCGACCGCGACCAGCAGGTACTGGCCGGCTTCTGGCGGCGCAGCCTGCGGGCCGGCCCTCTCTACGAGAKGTACTGCGCGGCGCTCGCGACCACCGACGGCGAACGACGGGTGCGGGAACGAGGGGAGGAACCGGGATGACGCTCACCAGCGTGGGAATCGTCGTCGCCGTCAGTGCGGCGATGAGCCTRCTCCTGGGGTGGTACGCGGATCTGATCCGCCAGGCCCTGCGGCAGGGACACCACCGCGAAGTCCGCGCCGCCCTGATCGCGGGAACGGGGAACGCCCTGATCATAGGGATGATCGGGGTGGGTGTCTGGACGGTGGTGCACCGATGAAAGTCCACGCTTTCGACATCGGCGCGTCGGCCATCAAACAGGCGATCGTCGATACCGGTCCGCCCTGCCAGATCGTCACCGCGCTTCCCGTGCTGCGGCTCCCCCCGACACCGACGTTCCACGCCGTGCAGGAACGCATCCTCGCGGCGCTGACCGGCGCGGTCGAGGTCGAGCGGGTCGCGATCGCGACGGCCGGCGCGATCGACGCCGACGGCACCGTGATCCGCGCCGGGGCCATCCAGGGCTACACCCRCATCCACTGGCCCACCCTGCTCGCCGGCTTCTTCCCCGACCTGCGAGGGCGGGTCTATGTCGTCAACGACGGCGCCGCCGCGACCTGGGCGGAATACCGGCGGCGCGGGCGCACCGGGACCCACGTCCACTTCGCGCTCGGCTCCGGGATCGGTGGAGGCATCGCGATCGGCGGACAGCTCGCGCAGGGCACACCGCCAGGCCCTGCCGGTCTCGGTCACATTCTCGTCGACCCGGTCAGCACGCTGCGCTGCTCCTGCACCCGCACCGGCTGCGTGGAAACCCTCGCTGGCGCGCGTGCCGTGCGCCGCGGCTACCAGCCGTCACAGCCCGCCGCGGCGCGGCGCACCTCCCCAGCCCCGCGCACACGGGTCCCGACCGTGGCCGAACTCGTCCACAAGACCCAACACGGCGACCCGGCGGCCCGCCGCACGTTCGAGGCCGCCGGCTACTGGCTGGGGGTATCCGCCGCGACCGTCCTGAACATTCTGGGCGCCGACGTGATCACCATCGGTGGGGGGCTCGCGCAGGCCGCCCTCAGCGCCGCCGGCCCCGACAGCGGCTACCTCGGCGCCGCCCAACGTGCGCTGCGCCAACGGGCGGTTCCCCGCCTGGCCGACCGGGCCGTTCTCACCCCCGCCGCCTACGGGCCGGACGGGCCGCTGATCGGCGCGGCTCTCCTCGCCTCCGAGGGTGAGCTGTGATCGACGAACAGCGGGCACAGGAGATCGCCGCCACCCTGCTCGGCCGCCCCGCCGAGGACCCGCAGCAGCCCTGGAGTCTCCAGGAGTTCCCCCAGGGCTGGCTGATCAACAGGACCGCGCACCTCACCGAGGAGTACGTCGGCGCGGCGGGGTACGTCATCGAGAAGAACGCCGGCCGCGTCATGTGCTTCCCCTCGTTCGTRCCGCCCCGCCGGATCTTGCACGAGTACGACGCGGTCGTCGACCGGGGATACCCGGAGCACGCCGATGATTGACACGGAAAGAGCCCGGGAGATCGCGGTCGCGTTCCTCGGACGGCCGAGCAGCGATCCGATCCGGCCCTGGAGCCTCATCGAGTTCCCCCAGGGATGGATCATCAACGAGACCGGCTATCTTGGCGAMGACTTTGTCGGCTCTCTGGGTCACGTGATCGAGAGGGAGGGTGGACGGGTGATGCGCTTCCCCACCCGTATTCCGACCGGCCGGATCATGACCGAGTACGACTCCGTTGTGGGGGCCGCGAGGGTCGCCTCGCCACACCAACAAAGTTCGTGAGCGGGCCGGACGAAGCAGCTCGCGTCCTCCAGGCCGACAACCTCGTCACGGCAACACCACGTGCGTCACATCCTCGAACTCCGCTGAGGCGCGACAGCGGGCGGCCCCGGTTGTCGAACACCCAGCCCCACCGGAGACGTGATTCGGGTCACAGCAAGTGAGGGGCTTTCGTTCTGGATTGTCGGACATGTGGCGATCGTGCTGCCCCTACCCACCGGACCCCCCGTCCGTGCGCCAAAGGAAGAGCCGCGTGACGTCGGCGATCAAGGGTGATGTCGCAGGTCAGAGGCTATCCGCTCCCTACCCGACAGGTCCCGGATTCGCGCTATGGACACGGTTTTCTGGGAGGCGGTGAGGTGGGCGCGGCGGGGTAACGGGTGGCCGGTTGGATTAAGCGACGATTCGGGTTAGCTTTTGTGGATCGTGTCATGTAACTGGTGCGCGGGGCCGTTTGAGCATCGGCGTTCGCTCGGTGCTGTCCCGGGCTGCCATGGACGTCGGAGCGTGCCCGTCGGACATCGGCACGGYACGATGCTTGCCGCGCTGCTTCGAGGGCGTGCGCAGCGGTGGGCGTCCGACGGAATGCCGCGACTGTCTGCGCCTTCCGGCCTCACGCGCCGTCCCGCTGCTCGGGTTYCGGGCTGCCGTCGTTCTCGTCGCCGTCGCCTGCACCGTCCTGGGTTGGGAGCCGCCACCGTATGATCACGAATCCTCCGCAGCAGCGTCATGTCGGCCGCCGTACCTACGCCCGGCCCTCCGCTCGCACGGTGACCGGAGGCGACCATCAGCTCTGGCTGGTTCGCCATCTCACTGCCCGGGACCGGTGGCTCGCCCGGATGGTCGGGGAGCATCGGGTACTGACCACCCATCAGATCACCCGGCTTGGCTGGACGTCGCAGCGCTCGGCGAACATCCGCCTGCTGGGGCTCTACCGGTGGCGGGTCCTCGACCGCTTTCAACCGCTGGTGTCCCGCGGCCTGGCGCCCATGCACTACATTCTCGACGTCGCCGGGGCGGCGGTCCTGGCCCACGAGGACGACCTGGACCCGAAGAAGATCGGCTATCAGCATGACCGGGCGAAGGGCATCGCCCACTCCCTGCATCTCGCGCACCGTGTCGTGGTCAACGAGATGTTCACCCACCTCGTCCACCACGCCCGCCAGCCCGACAGCGCCGCCCGGCTGACCGCCTGGTGGTCGCAGGAGCGCTGTGCCTTCGCGTTCGGGGACATCGTGCGGCCCGACGCCTACGGCCGCTGGGCCGAGCGCGGTGTCACGCTCGACTGGTTCCTCGAACTCGACCAGGGCACCGAAGCGACGCGTCGCCTCGCCGTGAAGCTCCTCGACTACCACAAGCTCGCGACCACCACCCGGATCACCACGCCGGTGCTGTTCTGGTTTCCCACCACCCGCCGCGAGGTCGCTGCCCGCAAAGCGCTGGCGCCCACGCTCCGTGGACTCGGCCAGCCGKCCCTCGTACCCGTGGCCACCACCGCCGCGGACCTCACCGCGACCGACGACCACCTCGACCCCACGCTCGCCCGCTGGCTTCCCCTGGGCCCGACCGGGCCTGGTCGCCTCAGCCTGCGTCACCTCGGCCAGTTCTGGCCCAACCGTCTCGCCGCCAGCGGCACGGACGCCGTCGCCAGCCCTCCGACCCGCGAGGGGCGGCTGCGCCCGCCACCGCCGATGCCCCCGACCGGTGTGGACGGGCAGTACAACGCCGCCTGACCGCCCCCACGCTCGCCGACGGTCCCGCCCTCGTGCCCACCCCCCGGCATGCGGCGGGACCGTCGCTGTTTCCGGCACCATCGGCCGCGGCACCTCACCTCACGTCTTCTCGGCGCGRCCCGGACGGTCGGGGCCGTGCACGGCCCGCATAGAGGTGAAGGGGCGGCACCGCCACCGGCCGGCGCGCGCGGCGTGTCCAGCCGAGGCGGACGGTCGGGACCGGCCCGCACCCGCATAGCAGGCAGGGACCGGACTCGGACCCTGCCGCGACCGTCACCGGAGAGGACAACAAAGCCCATGAACACCCACACCTGGACCCTGATCGAGGACATCACCGCCCGCGTGCAACGCGCCGTCCGCGCCGGCGACCAGCCCGCGATCCTCGGACTCCACGGCACACGGAACCTGATCGTCAGCGACTACGACTACCTCTGCAGCTGGGCCACCGCCCTCGCCTTCGAGATCCGCGCCGCGGCCCAGGCCCAGAGCAACGCCACCCACCGGTGGGTCCTCGCCGTTCCCCAGGTCTGGTACGACGACGGCGAGATCATCCAGGCCCGGCCGCTRCACACCGCACCCGTCCAAGCCGACGAGCAGGAGGCGATCACCTGGATGAGCTGCGACGACACCGACGGCGTCGACTACGGCCGCGTCCCGTTCACCCGCCGACCCAACGGCGAACCGGTCTTCGACGACCCCGAGTACTTCACCAGCCCCGTCCACTCGCTCCAGCGCACCCCCGGCGCCGCGCTGCACCGCCTTCTGACCGCCAACATCCCCGACCTCGCCTCCCATCTGCCGACGTGATCGCTGACCGGTCGCCTGAACGTCCCGCGGCGCGCTGCTTGGGGTCCGCGTCGCCCGCGGAGGAAGGCACTCGCCTCGGGATCGCCCAGAGTCCGCTGTCCGCTTCCGTGAAGTCCGGGTCCGGACTCGGTCCGGCCAGGGGCCGAAACCGGATCCACACCGCGTGGGACCGGGCCGGAGACGAACCGGACGCCGTACCGACCGTGGGCCGCAGGGCGAGCGCAGGGCAGGGGACGACAAGCCTTCCTGGCCCACCAACGGCTGACCTGCCGCGCTGTGACACGGGCACAGGCTGCCAGCGATCACTGGCCGAAAAAGATCAGCTGTGCCAGCTGCTCACGCTGGCCCGTGTCATCCCCTACCAGGGATCAGGAGGAGACGACAACCATGACTGTCGAAGGCGGGCGCGACAACGTCGGTTGTCGCGTGGACGATGACGCGCGCACGGCCGCGCTCGGCGCGTTGGCCGAGGCCCGGGAACGGGCGCGGTCCATCGAGACGGAGATCCGGACGCTCGCGGCACGGGCGGCGGCCGAGGGGGCGTCCTACGGCGATATCGGCCGCGCCCTCGGGATCACACGGCAAGGAGCCCGCAAGCGATTCCCCCGGCTCGTGGACGCCCGACAGCCCGCGACACCGCGGGTCGTCGGGGAGGAGCTGGAGGGCACGGGGAGCCCGGCTGGCCGCCCGTCGCCTGAGGTGTCGAAGCCAACGGCCTCCGACTCGACAACTCGGGTTGTCGAGCCTGCGGTGAGGCGGGAGGGGAGCGCGGTAGCCCGGCACTCCGGCGGCGCTGAGGAGAGACTGGATCTAGCCCCGACCGAACCCGCCGCGCCGGAGATCGTCTCGGACCAGGCGACAACCATGGTTGTCATCTCGGAGGAGCCGCCCCCGTCGCCGTTCTCCGACCCACAGGAGAGGGCCGCCGCGCCTTCCGCCGCGGCCCGGCCTCGTACGGCGCGTTCGCCGCGTGCGCGGACGACGCCGCCGTTGTCGGAGATGGATCAGGCGTTGGCCACTGCGGCGGGACTGACTGAGGACAGCGAGTACATCCTGGAACGGACCGGCAGCGGCTACCGCGTCCTGGTCGACGGCGTGCTGTGCGGCACCCTGCGCCCCGTCTATACGGGCATGGTCAGGAACCGGCCGCGCGGCTGGCTTCCCCAGGCACCAGGACACACCTCGGTCTTCCCTCCCGCACGCCACTACCCAACCCGCGACGAGGYCGTGTCCCATCTCCTCACCRACCTACGCCACCAGGCTGCCGAACGTCGACGAGCCCGCCGCCGCAGAGCCCACCGCTGACCCCTCCGTGCGCTCGCCATCCCCGACGCGCCCTGCCGCAGCCGCTCGCTCACGCTCACGGCTTCGGGCCGCAAACGCCCCCACCGAGCTGCGGATGGGACACGGAGCTGGCGCCGATCACCGACAACCGCAGATGTCACGCCCGAGCCGACCACGGCCAACGGCAGCGACCTGGAGGCCCCTTTCTCCCGCTGCCAGCGGTGAATGGTCCGTTCTGATGGCTCCTCCTGGTCCCTGGGCACCAGTCGCTCGCTGGCTAGAAAGGGTCAAATCATGCTGGCGTGCCGTACTGACTGAAAAGTTGGTACGAACGGTTCGAAGTCCGGCGGAGCAGGCTAGGAGAAGAGACGGTCCGCGGCGTAGAGGTGACGGACCGGCATCAGTCGATGCGAGGTGGACGCTGTGGCTTCTCCGTCCGCGACCGGCCGTCGCCACCATCTGGCCCGTCACACGGCCGCCAGCGCGCTGCTGGCTGTCACGATGGCCGTTGCGGCGTGCAGTTCGGGTAAGGACACGGGGCCGGAACCGGTGGCGCCCTCGACCGGTCCGGCAGCTCCTTCGCGGCTGACCGCGTCGCCGTCGCCGACGTCGCCGGCGGATCTCGCCGGTCAGCGGGCGGTCGCTGCGTATGACGGGTTGTGGCACGCGATCGCCGAGGCCAGCCACACCTCGAACTGGCGGTCCGCGGACCTCGCGCGTTACTCCTCCGGATCGGCGTTGCAGGTCGCCTCCGGGGGCCTGTACGCCGATCACTACAACGGGCTGGTGTCGCGCGGCGCGCCGGTACTGCATCCGAAGGTCACCTCGGTCAGCCCCACCCAGGCACCGACGACGGTGATGCTGTTCGACTGCGCGGACAGCGCGAACTGGCTGCGCTACCGCACCGCCGGCCCGTCGTTCACCGACGACCCCGGCGGCCGGCGGGCGGTCACCTCCGAGGTTCGGCTGCACCAGGACGGATCATGGAAGGTCACCCGGTACGCGGTCGAACCGGTCGGGTCATGCTGACCCGCAGCGTCCTCATCGGCGCCTGCCTGCTGGGCTTCCTCGCGACCACAGCACCCGCCTTCGCCGACAGCTACGCCACCGCGGACTGCGCGCAGAACCCCCACCCCGGCTGCGAGGTAAGCGCCGGCACGAACGGCACCGCGCCCACACCACCCCGCCGTGACGTCCGGCCCGGGCCGCCGGGCGGCACCTCGACCGGCCGCGGCGGCGGGGAGAAGAGCGCACGTCCGCCCGGTGACCTCTCACTCGACCCCTCGGAACTCGCGGGCTGCGCCTACACGCGCAGCGACTTCCAGCCCGAGGGCGACCCGATCCGGCCGGTAGCCTTCCGCCCAGCTCCACAGGGCAGCCGACCGCGCGTCGTCGCCGCCCTGGACCGCCTCGGCGCGCCACAGGTGCAACCCGTCGCCACCGCGGCAGACGGGCAGCCCGGAGCCTGGTACGTATACCAGTGCCAGGGCGACGGATGGCACGACGCGCTCTACCGGCCACCGGTATGGATCGCGGACGGGCAGGCCGGCCCCACAGCCACCGCACCCGACCCGGCCACCCTCGCCGAGCAGGCCCGCAACCAACTGCGCCTCCAAGGCCCCGCCATCGCCTTCAGCCCAACCAGACGGCAGCTCGTGCGACTACCAACCTGGATGTGGCTCGACCCCGCCAGCTGGCGACCCGTCTCCGCCACCGCCGCCGCCGGCGGAGTCTCGGTGCAAGCGGTCGCCACCCCCGCGCAGGTCGTATGGTCCATGGGCGACGGCACCGACGTGCGCTGCACCGGCCCCGGCACCCCCTACCAGCCCACCGTCGACCCGACGGCCGCCTCCCCCGACTGCGGCCACACCTACACCACCGACTCCGAAGACGAACCCGGCGGCGTCTTCCCCGTGTCCGCCACCGTCACCTGGAACGTCACCTGGGCCGGCGGCGGCCAGAACGGCACCTTCAACGGGCTCACCACCATCTCCACCGCCCAGGTCAGCGTCATCTCCGTGCCCGCACTGACCACCGGCGGAGGCTGACCACCAACCGCGACCCCTGCCCATCGGGGCAGCGAGTAGCGTGGGCAGCAGCCCATCGAGAATAAGAAACCGACCCTCAAACAATGCGACAAATCCGAAATCGCATATCCGAGAGTGAAATCGGAATCGGTGAGCAGGTCCCGCAGCAGCGGCAGCCCAAGCCGCCAGCGAGACACGTACCAGCCAGATGCCATACTCAAGGTAGGAACTCCACTGCCCGCGCAGCGCCCCTACCCGGTCGCCGCCGCTCATCTTTCCCGCATCCCGTGATAGGGACAGCTCGCAAGTAAACGCCCCGGGCCCTGCTGCCCACCGAGGCGACGTTCCCGCGGACACTGCCAGCATGGGCAGGTACCGGAACGCCGGCCCGCGTGCCCAGCGAGACATCCAACCTGGTCAGCGCGCTACTCAAGGTGGACCCGGCCCCCGCCGCTCCTGCGCAGTGCTCGCTTTCGTCGCGCTGCCCATCTGGCCCTTCCCCGCAGCCGTTGTGGGGATCGGCTGAGAATGAGCAGCCGGACCTGGGAGTTCGCGTCTATCTGAGCAGCGCTCCGAGGTGCGCGGCCGGGATACTTAAGCAGCGGATCGCCGGCTGCGGCAGTGCCCAGCGAACTGCCAGCGAGGCGTTTGCCCTGGTCAGCGCGCTACTCAAGTAGACCTGACCACCGCTGCTCATGCGGTCCGCATCTTCGGTGGCCGCTGCTCATCTATACCTGGCCCCTTCAGCCCGACCAGCACCCCGACGGTGGGCCCGTCCGTCAGCCAATCCGGTCGCCTGCTTGAGCCGCTACCCCCCACTCGCACGCTGGTGCAGGTCAGCGGCCTGCTGGCAGTACCAGAACACAGCCCGACTTTAGCTCCTCGGAGCTTTGTTAATAATCGATGGACCCTGTGGGGACTGGCCGTTCGCTGGCGGCGGTCGACTGGAATTCCGGGCACTACCGGCACGCCCTCCCGAATAGAAGACTTCCCCGCAAAGGAATCCCTCCATCCCTCCCGCTTTTCTATACATCTTCCATTCTACGATTTCACGCCTTCCGCCCTCTTCTGCTATTCGTCCGATTCTTATTTCGCCCTCCCCGTAGGCGTGATGGGTGCATCTTTGTCGACGAAAAATGGACGCGCGATGCCTGGGAAATTCCAGAAAAGATGGTCTGGGGATATTGATTTCTCGGTACCGGTGGGGGATTATTAGTTATCGGCGCGTTGCGCCCGGCGCGCGACGCCAATTCACCCTTCTGTGGAGTCTTTCCATGTCGCATGTCTTCTTTTCCCGTGAGATTCCGTCGACCGTTCCCGGTGAGGCCGCCACCCGCGAGGACATGGCGCGCGTCACCCAAGCCGACTGGGAGGCCATCGTCGGTCACGCCCGCCGCTACTGYCGGAAGCTCGACGCGTCCCGCTCCCGCAAGCGGGCCGACCGCAGCGCCACCATCAGCCGCAACGGCTACGCCCCCTATGGCACGGACGACGTGTCCGACGACGTCGCCCACGACGCCGTCCTGATCTACGCGCGTAGGCTCGGTGTGATCGTCCGGGACTGCGTCGTCGCGTCCGTCAATGTCGCCACCCGAGAGCCCGACCGCTGGCAGTACCAGCCCCAGGACGGGGAGATGTTCATCGTTGACCGTGGCACCGTCCGTGCGTGGGCGGTCAAGTCCGCCGCCCAGCGCAACGGCTACCGTCCCCCACGCCGCGAGACCAGCGCGGGAGAGATCGAGTCGCAGGCGCATCACCTCGCGGCGGTGACGTTCCTCGCTGGCGTCTCCGATGTCGTGYTCGCGGCGGCATGGGGAGACGGACGCGACTTCCCGACGCTGCGGAGGATCATGGCTGTCGCTCGCCGCGCTRAAGATCTTGGACGTACCGGCGTGTTCGCCATCGTCGCCCAGCAGATCTACGGCGGAAAGTACGGATCACGCCGCGCTGTGATCAAGGTTCGGGATGCCGCACTCGCGGAAGCACGCGAACTCACCTCGCGCTGCGACACGATCCGAGACGCTCTCACCTATCAGGACCGGCATCGGCGCATCAGCAACGACGACTGACCGCGCCACCTGGAGCCTCCGAGCCCACGGCTCGGAGGCTCCACCCATGTCCGGTCACCTTGTAGGCCGATGCGACGCCTGGTCCCGTCAAGCCGTCCCGCCTGATCATCGAAGACGGGAGACCGGCGGTGTCCCGATCGGTGTAGCGCAGATCACGCCGGGCTGAGCACGGCGCACAGAAGCGGTCGGCGTCGGGAGACGAAGACCGGGCGGAAGGCGCCCGTCTCACCCACGGCGCACGACTGGGAGATCAGCAACGCCGCTACGTCGCTGTCAGGAACCGAACTCGCCATCGCGTGCGCCAGCGAGGAACGCCGTCCACTCTGCCGCCGTGAACACGAGGACGGGCCCGCCGGGGTCCTTGGAGTCCCGGACCGCACGGCCACCGTCGGGCAGCTCGGCGACTTCGACGCAGGCCCCGCCGTTGCCGTTGCTATGGCTGCTCTTGCGCCAGTGCAACTGGGTGTCACGGGTTGTGGTCATCGTCAACACCTTCCATCGCGTCGACGATCAGGCGGCGTGATGCGTCCTCATCGTGGGCTGATGCCCGCAGCCTATCCATCCGTTCCCGGTACTGACTGACGTCCGCCGGGCGATCAAGGTACAGGCTGCCGGTCGCCTGATCGATGTAGACGATCTCCGGTGTGTTGTCCCCGTCGGGGAAGCCCAGCAGGATGAACGATCCACCCATGCCCGCGTGGGCCCCGAGACGGAACGGCAGCACCTGGATAGTGATCTCGGGACGGCGGGACATCTCGATCAGGTGGGCGAGTTGGGCACGTGTCACCGTGGGCCCACCGACCACACGGCGGACCGCGGCTTCGTCCAGGATCGCCCAGAGCTGCGGCGGTGGGTCGGCGGCCAGCGCCTTCTGACGACCGAGGCGGAGATCCACGGCACGATCGATCTCCRCATCAGCCAGCAGCGGCGTGGCGRCCTGCATCACCGCGCGGGCGTAGTCGGCGGTCTGGAGTAGCCCGGGAACGAGCAACATCTCGAATGTCGCGATGTGGCTCGCCTCGGCTTCGAGCCCGACATACACCTCGAACCAGCGCGGAACCACATCCCCGTAGGTGTGCCACCAGCCCTGCTGCCGGGTCTCCTTGGCCAGCGCGAGGACCGCCTCACGTCGGGCGTCGTCGGTGATGCCGTAGGCGTGCAGAAGATCACTGACGTCGATCGCCCGGAACGAGACGAGCCCGTTCTCCATCCGGCTGATCTTCGCCTCCGACCCGCGGATCGCCTTGGCCGCCTCGGCGGCGGTGAGCCCGGCCGCTTCGCGCAGGCGGCGCAGCTCGACCCCGAGCCTGCGTCGTCGAACCGTTGGCCCCGATCGTGCCGCCACGACCCCTCCACTCCGCCTTGCCCCGCTGGCGCCACAGTCTGGCACCGCTGCGTGCGTCGCCGCCCACACAGGACCACAACAAGTCCGAACGGACTTCCGATCGTACTTGCATCCGGAAGTCCACAGGCCCATCATCGGCTTGCCAGGGGGACGATCCGCGCAGATCAGGTCACGCAGGCCGCATCAGCGCGGGCACGTCCTTCACACCGTCCGCTGTCCCCGCCGGATGCACCGCCGCCAGGCCAGGCCCGGCGGGGTCAGCGTCACCAACCGCAACGACAGGCGGGGATGAGCTTGTGTGGTGCCGTAGACAGCCAGAGGCGACACGGCCAGGGCCGCGGGCATGAGCGGTGACCCGACGCCCATTGTCCGGGTGGCCGTGGCGCACTTCCCACCCACCGACGCCGCCGTRACCGACGTGCGCACGAGCACGGTTCGCACGCTGACCGCATGGTTCGTGAGCCGCGCCGCAGTCTCGATCACCGAAGCCGTCGCCTGTGAACTGGCGTCCAATGCCGTCAAGGCCAGCCACCCGCGCGACGTGGTGGCGATACGGCTCACCGCCGCGAGCGGACACGTGCTCGTCGAAGTGTGGGATAGCAGCGAGGTGGGTCCGCAGCTCACCAGCCCCGACGCCTTCGACGAGCACGGACGCGGTCTCACCCTTGTCGATGCGCTGAGCACCCGATGGGGATGGTTCCGGGCGCGTACCGGCGGAAAGGTCGTCTGGGCGCAGATTCCGGGTGGATTGCGCCCGACGACGGCCATCACGGCTCCGGTGATGCCGACACGAACGCCGGTGGCAGGGCCGCAACCGGTGGAACCGGTGGCCTACCGCACCGACCAGCAAACCCTGCGGCGGGTCGCGGACGCGCTGCGCGCTCTGGACCCCTGGCAGCACCCCCGCCGACCCGAGGCGGTCACCTCTGGCCAGCACCTCGCAGCCCAGAGAAGGAAGCGGGGATCAGGCCTGCGGACCGTCCCATGAGCAGTGATGGAAGACATCCGCGGCGGCCTGCGGGCCACGGGATGATCCACCTGGAGATCGCCAGCGAGCTTGACCAGCGATACCCGTTCCGTCCCGCGCGGCGATCGCATMGGCTGTAGTCGTGCCGTGATCCGGCCGTGGTCGGCCTCGATCGGATTGTTCGCGTACTGGTCGTCGATGTGAGGAGCGGCAGGGAGCTGTTCGTCGAGGACTCGTGGGTAGAAGGCGGCCCGGTCGGTGGTCACCTCGACGGGCCGCCGGCCGTGGGACAGGGCGCGGGTAAAGAACCGGCGGGCCGCGGCGAGATCCCGCTTCTCGCCGGCCACCACGTCGATGACCTGGCCGACCTGGTCGACGGCCCGGTACAGACAGGTCCATCGTCCGGCGACCTTCACCGACGTTTCGTCGACGAACCAACGATCATCCGGTGTGTGCCGGCATGGCCGGGCCGCGTCGATCAGCAGCGGGGTGAACCGGCGCACCCACCGGTAGACCGTGACGTGATCGACCTCGGGGCCGCGTTCGGCGAGGAGTTCCGCCACGTCGCGGTACGACAGGGCGAACCGCAGGTACCAGCGGACCGCCAGGGTGATCACCTCGGGTGGGAACCGGAACCCGGCGCACTCCGACGTCGGAACCAGTTGTCACCAGTGGACGGACACGACGTCGACGCATCACTCGATCACGACCGATCGGCGGTCGCGGACAGCGGACTCCGCCGATGCACCAGAGCCCCCGCGGGTCGTTCGCAACCTCGCCGATGGCCGGTRGTTCTGCCAGACAGGCGCAGCGGCGGGCGACTGTTTTCAGGAAGCTGCGACCCGGCGGCCCATGGCACCTTTGGGTGAGGGCCAGCCTGGTGTGGGAACTGTCGTGAACAGTCGAGGGCCATGCCGTATCTGTTACCTCCTGGCCTCGGCGCATCGACGCTGCCACCTGCCCCGACACTTCGCCGCGGCGCACCAGGAAACATTTTATGATCTGCTTGAAAGCAACTTCATTCGAGTGTCGCGCGGGCGGTCTGGCACTAGTTATTCCGGGTGGTTTCGGTTTTCCTGTCGTGACCTATTGGGCTGCGGTGTTACGATTGGGATATCGGTCATCCGGCGCCCGTCGACGACTAGCGCCATGCACCTGGTAGTCGGCCGAATCGTATTCCGGTGGCCACGCCGATATCACTTCTTCAGGGAGGACACTGCAATGGCACGTAAGTCCCTGGCACTTGAGCTCTATACCAACGCCGACGACACCGTCGACCACCGCTACATGGCTCAGATGCGAGAGCAGGATTCTACTCCGGTGGCGACGAACCCATCGCTGCCTCGCTTCACACTGGTCGTCGGCCCCTCTCCTTTCAGTATGCCGCGTGGGTGGGAGTTCTTCCTCACCTCCCCGTACGAGGGCGCCAGCTACATCTCCACTGTCCTGCACAACGCGGGCTATCCGGTGCGCATTATCGACGTGCGGTACTCGCTGGACCCGCTAAACGAGGCCTACAATGCCATCGTCGGACAGACCGACGTGCTGGGCGTGTGCACATTCGAGGACAACTTCCCCTTTTGTCGCGAGCTTATGGCTAAGATGAAGGAAGCAGAACCGGACGTGCCGATCATCTGCGGCGGCTCGCTGGTCACCTCGGTGCCGCACGTGTTCATGAACGACACCGCCTGCGACATCGCAGTGATCAGCGAAGGCGAGATCACAATCCTGGAGCTGATGGAGAGCTACGCGGCGGGTCGTTGGGAGCGCGACCTGCCCAGTATCCGTGGGATCTGCTACCGCACCAAGGAGGGTGAGGTCAAGCGGACGCCTGCTCGKGGTCAAATGATGGATCTCGACGCGCTGCCCAGGATGCGGCTGGAGCTGTGGCCGCAGTCTCAGGGTCACAATGGCCTCCAGCCTCAGATCATCTCCTCCTACAGCCGCGGCTGCAAGATGGACTGCTCCTTCTGCTATCGCACCACTCCGCAAGTACGGGCCAAATCCCCGGAAAAGATGGATCGGGACATGGCTTGGCTGAAGACTCGCTATGGCATTGACTTCTGCTTCTTTGTCGATCTGACCTTCAGCTCGCACCGCGGCCAGACCATCGAGATGTGCGACGTCATCAAGCCATACAACATCGGCTGGACGTGCCTGACGCGGTGTGCGGACATGGACAAGCCAAGGGCCGATGCCATGCGTGATTCGGGCGCCGATATCATCCTCTACGGCGTGGAGTCGCTRGGCAAGGACGTGCTCCGTGAGGCCCGCAAGGGCAGCAGCGAGAACCTGACTATCCGGGCGATGAACACCACCTTCGACGCTGGCGTGCGCTTCGGGTCCCTRCTCATCGTCGGACTGGCCAACKAGAGCGAGGAATCGCTGAGACACATGGTGGAGTTCGCCGAGACCTACAACCATGTCACCCGAGTCAAGTACCTGTCGGCCATGCCGGGAACCACGGTCTACCAACAGGCCATCGCCTCCGGTCTTATCCGCTCCGAGATTGACCACCTGAATTGGCTCTCGACCGAGCAGGCGCTGTATGAGGACGAGTTTCTCAACGTCAGTGGCCTGCCCGAGCAGGTCTGCCGCGATGCCTACAAGCGCATCTATGACTCCTACGAGCCGGGGCCGGTGATGAACTTCAAGCACTTCCCCGAGAACTTCCAGTACTTTCATCCGCAGCCCGACGACGGCCTGGAGCGGTCGACGTCATACGCGGGCCGCAACTGGCGGCGGGAGTTCAGCTCTGCGGCAGGCCCGTTGGCCCCCGGCTCGGAGYGATTCACCCTGGACAGGTGCGCCAGCCCGGATGTGGCCGCCCTGGGTAGTAGCCTGATCCCCAGCGGGGCCGCGCGGATGGTTAAGGCCGCCCCGGCGCATGTCGCGGCCGCATCGGCTTGAGCGGCGGTGGTTGTGGTGAGCGCCGCCGTTCCACCACCTGGGTCGGCGCGCCCTGTCCTGATTATTGGTACTGAGCGATCCGGGTCGAATCTTCTGCGGCTCATGCTCGACGCACACCCCGCCATCGCGGTCCCGCACCCGCCGCACCTGATGAGGTACCTGGCCCCGCTGGCAGCGTCCTACGGAGACCTCGGTGTTGCGGCCAACCGCACACGGCTGGCCCGCGACGCGCTGCGGATCGTGCGTGCTCACCTGCATCCTTGGCCGCATCCGGTAGATCTCGCACGCGTGGTCCGCGAGTCCGACGCCTCCACGTTCGGCGTTGTAGCCGCGATCTACGAACAGTACCGCGAGGCCGAGGACAAGCCGCGGTGGGGGTGCAAGAGCACGTTCATGGTCGACCACATCGACGAGGTGCTACGCCGCTATCCCGACGCCCGGTTCGTCTGGCTGGTCCGGGATCCCCTAGACGTCGCTGCCTCGGCCAAGCGTGCGGTCTTCGGCCCAAGCATGCCCTATCGGATGGCCCGGCTATGGCTACGCGAGCAGCGGTGCGCGGACGCGGCGCTGGCGCGGCACGGGCCCGCGGTGGTATACCTGCTTCGCTACGAGGACTTGGTGACCGAGCCAGAGGGCGCGTTGAACGAACTCTGCTCCTTTCTCGGCGAGCCCATGCATGCCGGGATGTTGCACCATCATCTCACATCGGGGGCGCGTCGGATCGGCGCGCTCGCCGAGTCTTGGAGACGGGCCGCGCAGCCGGTCGGCGCCGACCGGATCGGCGCGCACCGCACCGGCCTGACCGCCGCCGAGCGTAGGCAGGTGGCTGCGGTGGCTKCACCGCTGGCCCGGCGGCTGGGCTACGACCATGGCTCGGACGCCGACGCCGCGCCGGAGGAGGTGGCGCCTTCGATGGTCGCCATGGCGCTGCGCTCGGCTGGACTGCGCACCGTGATCGAGGTGCGTTCGTTGTGCCGGGACCGTAACTACACCCGTAGGCTCCGGCGCGACGCGACGGTGCGCTCGCTGCGGCTGACAGCGTGGGCGCGCACCCGGGTGCCAATGGAACTGCCCCAGTTGAGAACCCGGTGATGAATGGGAGACGCGTGAAAATCAACAGGCTGGAGCTCGGCCGGGAAGGGACCGGGATCGACCGTGAAAACGTCGTCGGCCACTTCAGTGCCCGCGCTCGCACCTATGACATGTCCAGTTCCTGGTGTACCGACGACGAGCTAGGCGCAGTGATCGTGCGTGTCGCCAATGCGGGTCCGACCGACCGCGTGCTGGACGTTGCCTGYGGGACCGGATTGGTATCGCGACTGTTTCACGGCAGGGTTGGCGCAGTCATCGGGGTCGATATCACCGAGGACATGGCTGCTCAGGCCCGGCCACACCTCGACGAGCTGGTCATCAGCCCTGCGGAGGAACTGCCCTGGCCCAATGCCAGCTTCGACGTCGTGGTGTGCAGGCAGGGCGTGCAGTTCATGCGCCTRCCCGATGCGGTGCGCGAGATGGTGCGGGTACTGCGGCCGGGCGGGCGGCTCATACTGATCAACCTGTGTGCCTACGGACCGGACGACCGCGACGAATACTTCGAGGTGCTGCGTCTGCGCAATCCGGTACGGCGCCACTTTTTCCTACCCGAGGACATGGCGAAGCTGGTTGCCAGCTCGGGGTGCACCGATCTGCGGACCGAGCGGTATGTCTCGATCGAGGACGTCGATGTCTGGTCGGACAACGGCGCTATCGACGAGTCCGCCCGAGAGGCCATCCGCGAGGTGTACCGCTCTGCCTCGCCTGAGTTCAGCCGCCTGCACTCGGTGCACCAGCGAAACGGCCTGTTTGTCGATCACATGCTCTTCGTGATCGCCTCCGGCTGCAAACCTGGCGGTGACGTTGCATGACCGCGGTAAACGCTTCATCTGCCGGCTGACCCTGGAAGCCGCCGCGTTCGCCGGCCTGCCTGGGCCTCGGTAGCCCACCGAGGCCCAGTGTCAGGCAATCTTTATCCAATCAGGAATCGGGTGAAATGGTTAATAAGAGGGGGAGTCGGGCGATTCGCGGCGGGCGCGACCTTGACGCTGATAAATCCAGCCCGACTGGTGCGCTCCTTCTGCTGAACATCCAACACCTGCTGATCGCGATGGACTTCACCGTCGTCTTCGTGGCGCTGCCAACAATGGGGGACGACCTCGGTCTCACTGATCGTGGGCTGACCTACGTCACCGCGACTTACGGGCTGGCCTTCGCTGCGTTCCTGCTGTTGGGTGGCCGAGCCGCGGACGTGTTCGGGCGGCGCCGGGTGCTCTTGGTGGGACTCGCGCTATTCGTCGTCGCCTCGGTAGTCGCGGTGTCAGGCTCGGCCGCCGCGTTGCTGGTTGGCCGCAGCATGCAGGGTGCCGCCGCGGGCCTCATCACCCCGGCCGCCCAAGCCTTGGTCGTCACGCGATACCCCGAGGGGAAACAGCGTACGAGGGCGCTGAGTTGGTGGGGTGTCACCGGTGCGGGCGGCCTGGCCCTGGGGGGACCGGCCGCAGGGGTACTGACCTGGGCACTGGACTGGCGGGCTGTCCTGCTGGTCAATGTCCCGATTGGGTTGCTGWGCTTGGTCTTGGCGCCACGGCTGATCGCCGTCGACGCGACCAGGGAGACCGAGGCTGGGCCCCGGTTCCGTCTTCCCGCGGTCCTAACGGCAGGCGCGGCGATGGGTCTTCTGGTATGGACGGTCGCCGAGGGTCCGGTCTCTGCCGCTGCGGATACCCTGGTCCGGGCAACGGCCGTAGTGGTGCTACTGGGAGCATTCGTGCTTATGGAGCGGCGGAGCACAGATCGGCTGATGCACCGCGATATCTTGCGCGTCCGTCCGGTGGCTGTCGCCGACCTGATGTCGGTGTTTTTCGGTGCCGCCCTCGGAGGGCAGTTCTTCGCTATCACCCTGTATCTGCAGGCAGTGAGCGGAATGTCCGCGCTCGTCGCCGGACTGATGTTTATTCCGGTTACGCTTTTCATGGTCGTAGGCAACAAGGTCGGAGTCCTGCTGATCGCTAGAATCGGCCCCATCCGCAGCCTGCCTGTCGGGCTGGCAATTGCTGCGGTGGCCGAGGTGGCGATGGCGTTCTTGCCCACCGGTGGTGGCGTGCCGTTGCTGGTTCCCGCGATGATCCTGCTCGGTCTGGGCCAKGGCATCGCGTTCGTCGCGATCACCGTTGCTGCCACGRCCACCGTCGCAGCTGAGCGGCAGGGTGTTGCGTCCGGACTACTCAACGTTGGCATGAACATTGGGCAGTCGATCGGTCCCGCCGTGCTCGCCGCGATTGTCACCTGGCGGTCCACTGCCGCCCTCGACGGCGGGGCGGGCCAGGCCGAGGCGAACAACCAGGGTTTGCACGGCGCTTTTCTGGCCATCGCCGCGATCGTGGTCGTGGGACTGCTGGTGTGCGGGGTGCTGCTGCGGTCGGGACCGGGCCGAGTCGAATCGGTCCACGCAGGCTGATGCCGGCGGACGTGCCCGGGGGTGCCGTCACCGTGTGATCGGTTCGTCTGGCTATGCAGCACCGACGCTGCAGGTTGCCCCACGTCACTTCATCCAGATGCGGGTGGCTGACTCATGGTCAGTATGATGCCGTCGTGGAACTCAGTTTGGCCGATGCCGAGCGGCTGCGTCGGATCTTGGGTGATCGTGTGGTTGCCGCCCGCGCGATCACCGACAGAGGCTACACCCCGAACCGTCGTTGGGTCGTCGAGCTGGCCGGGGGCCGTTCTGTCTTCGTCAAGCAGGCGGTCAATGAGGAGACAGGGGCCTGGCTACGTACCGAGCACGCGGTCTACTCCTCACTGGGTGGGTCGTTCCTGCCTGAATCGCTAGGGTGGGACGACGACGGCGCGACTCCGATGCTGGTGCTGGAGAACCTCTCCGACGGCGAGTGGCCGCCGCCGTGGACTCCCGAGGCGATCGAGGCAGTGCAGACAAGCCTGGCCGAGCTGCACCGGGTGCCCGCCCCCGCCGACCTGCCGGCTATCGAGGCCAGCCCCTACTGCCAGCAGGGCTGGCGGCTGGTCGCAGAAGACCCCGGCCCTTTCCTCTCGCTCGGCCTGTGCACGCACGGCTGGCTGGACCGGGCGCTGCCTGCTCTGCTCGGCGCGGCCGACAGCCAGACGCTCGCCGGGCGTTCCACCCTCCATCTCGACGTACGCAGCGACAACGTCTTCCTACGCAAAGGCCGTGCGGTCCTGTTCGACTGGAACCACGCCGCCATCGGCAATCCTGAGTTTGACATCGCGTTTTGGCTGCCGAGCCTGCGTGCCGAGGGCGGTCCGCTACCCGAGCGGGTCGTAGCCGACCTCGACCCGGCTATGGCYGCGCACGTGGCGGGTTTCTTCGCCGCGCGCGCAGGCCAGCCGCCTATCCCCGACGCACCGGGGGTCCGCGGCATCCAGCTGGTTCAGCTACGCATCGCCCTGCCCTGGGCCGCGCGTGTGCTGGGCCTGCCGGCTCTGACCTGACCTGCCGCGACCCGGTGCTCGCGGTGCCACTGCGGGCAGATGTTCGCCGACGGGTTTGTTCGGGGTGTGGAGAGCGACCTCTGGCGGCGGCGACACGGCTGGGCCGAKGCCCGCGTCTGGCAGCGTCTGCCTGGCACTGCTGCCCGAGCGCAACGTCGCCGGACAGATTGTCCTGTACCAGGCATTGGTCGACTCGTCACACATCCCCGCAGTGAGCAGGATGGTTATGAGACTTTCGGCCATGTCGGTAGCAGCGGACCGAAGGCGCCCTTGGCGGCGTTGCGGCATAGCAGTTCGGGTTCGTCATCGCTCCAGCCGAACTCCCGGGCGAGCGAATCCAGCTCGGCGGTGAGAGTGGTAGCAGCGGTGGTGCGCGCGTCGGTGTTGACCGTTGCGCGGATGTCCTCGTTCAGGAAACGCGCCACTGGATGTGCCGCCAGCGCGGGCACGGCCCGCGTCAGCACATTGGAGCGTGGACAAGTTTCCAGCACGATCTGATCCCGGCGCAGACGATCCAGTAGCGCCGCTTCCTCGACGCTGCGTACCCCATGCCCGATACGCCAGGCGCCGAGCACGTCCAACGCTTCCCACACGCTCTCGGGACCGACCGCCTCGCCCGCGTGAACGGTCACCGGGATACCTTGGCTGTGCGCCAGGTTGAATGCCTCGACGTGTCGCGCGCCAAGGACCCGCTCGTCGCCCGCCAGATCCAGACCAGCGACGACGTGCCGTAGCCGCGCGGCGGCGTCGGCGACCATGAGACTGATCTCCGGAGACTGCTGGCGTAGGCAACATACGATCAGCGCGGAGCCGACTCCATGTGCGCGCGTTCCCTCCGCCAAGCCGTCGGCCACCGCGATAATCGCATCGTCGATCGCCATGTCCGCGCGGGTGTGCAGCTGCGGAGCGAAGCGGGCTTCACCATAGTCGACCYCATCGGCGGCCCAGTCCGCGACCAGTTCAGCGGCGRTCCGGCGCAGCGCATCCGGGGTCTGCAGCACGTCCAGGGCAATGTCGATGTATGTCAGGAAGGAGGGCAGATCTCCCACGTCCTCCGGTGCGACGGCCAGACGCTCGATGGGCGCGACGAGGGTCAGTCGTGCTGCTGCGGCCATGTTGGCCAGTGTGTTCAGCCGGACCGAGCCGTCGAGATGGCAGTGCAGTTCGCACCGGTTCACGGCATCGGATCCGCGTTCCGAAAGCGACTGGTGGAAAATAGGCACCGAGGCCCTTCAGCCCTTCCTACCAGGGCCACGCAAGCGGAGTGGCCGCTTCGTTGTCGGTCAACGAGCACACGCCCTTCACCCACCCGCTCGTCCAGCGTCATCTGCGCATGAGCCTCTCCAGCCCGCACCCCAGTGTGATGCCTGGGGACGGCTATATTGATCGAACTGAAAAGGCGTGGCTTGAGCCAAATCCAGGTATGCATGGCGCCCTGCGAACCACCTGCGCGAGCAGCATGCGTCGCGCCAGAAGTGTTGTCGCCCGCGCACGCCGGCTATTCGAACACGGTGGCGGACGTCAGCGTGACCGCGGTCAGCGGCCAGTATCCGAATTGACCGTCACGTGGTGGGCGCTATCGGGACACCGATACCGGGAGTTTCACCGCAGACCGCAGACCCAAGCTGCTGGACCATTCCACCTGGCCTGCCAACTCCAGGTTCGGCGCCATGTCGATGATCGCCTCGATCGACTCGGTCATCTCCAGCCGGGCCAAGCCCGCGCCGATGCAGTAATGGCTGCCTTTGCCGAAGCCCAGGTGCGGATTGGGTGAACGGCCGACGTCCACCTCGTCCGGACGTTCAAACACACCAGGGTCGCGATTGGCGGCCAGCAGCATGARCAGTACCCGAGAGCCTTCGTGGAGGTGCTGCCCGGCCACGGTCATCGGCTCGGTCACCACTCTGGGCACGAGGGTGAATGGGGACTCGTAACGGATGAACTCCTCTATCGCGGTCGGGATCAGTGAGCGGTCGCGCTCCAGTCTCTGCATCTGGTCGGGGTGGGCGAGCAACGTGGYCACCGCGTTGGCGATCGCGGCCGAGATCGGGTCGCAGCCGCCGGTCATGAACTGCGCGAACGTGCCCACCACCGCGTGCGCGCCGACGTCGGCCACGGCCAGCATCGGCGAGTCGTCGCGGCCGGTGCGGCGATGTTCCTCCACCAGGTGGTAGACATAGTCGCACATCTGGTCGTAGGACTCCGCCGCAGCCATGGCCCGCGACGCATCCGGCTGCGGCGCACTGATGAAGTCGATGATGTGGTGCGACCAGCGGGAGCAGTTGTCCCACTCCTGCTCTGGAACACCGAGCACCTCCGAGATCACCGCCGTGGCCAGCGGTCTGGCGAAGTCGCTGTTGACGTCGACGACCTCCGCTCTGGCCCGGTCCAACAGTGACCGCGCCGCGGCGCGGACCGCCTCTTGGCGTTTCTGCACCGCTCTCGGGGTCAGCACGCGTTGCACCGACCCGCGCACAACGGTGTGGTAAGGCTCGTTGGAGAAGACCATCCAGCTTTCGTAGAATCGTTGCAGGTCGGCGAATTTCGCCAGGTCTTCGGCGGACAGTTGGGCCATGAATGACGTCGGGCCCTGTGAGGACAGCCGGTGGTCGTACAGGCCCATCTCGACGTCGGCGTGCCGAGTTACCAGCCACGCGCCGACGGCGTCATCCCAGTACATCCGTTGGTGTTCGCGGATCGCACGGAAGGAKGTGTGCCAGTCCCGCAGGGCGTCGGCATCACCGAGGTCGGGTAGGGTCGCCATGTGGATGTCCTCTCTCAGATCAGCAAAGGGGAGCGACGAGTGTGATTAGCTCACGGTAGCTACATGATCGCCTACGGGGGTGGTGGTGGATGGCATGAAAGGTTGGGGTGCCAGGGAAGTCGCGATCGCGGCGACGGTGGCGACACCGCAGAACAGCAGTGCGACATCGACGGTCATGCGCGTGCCGGAGGCAATCGCTGTGGYGGCCAACGGGAGGAAGCTGGCGACGGTGACACCAACTTGGTACGTCACCGCAAGCGCGGAGAATCGCCGGGTAGGCGGGAACAGCTCGGAGAGGAATGCCGCGAGATTACCATAGCAGCCGCCGTGCCCGATCGATATGGCCATGACGTAGATTGCGCTCACCGCGAGTAGGTTTCCACTGTCGAACCACAGCAGCGCCGGGACGGTGGTCGCTGCGGCGACCGCGTAACCGAACACCATCAATGGTTTGCGCCCGATCCGATCCGACAGTGTGGCGAACAGCGGTATCGAGAGACACTGCAACGCGGCGCTGATGACCAGTGCAGTCAGCGCGACATCGTGGCGACCACCTCCTGTGGCCACGGTGGACAGCAGGAAGACGCTGTAGAGCGAGACCGTGCTGCCCACTCCGAGCGCCGCCAGTAGCCCGCACAGCACGTGGCGCGGCTGCTCGCGCAGGACCTGTGCCACCGGTAGCCGCACCACCTCGCCCGCGGCCCTGGCCTGGCTGAACTCAGGGGTCTCGGCGATGCCCAGTCGCACGTACAGTCCGATGCCCACCAGCACCACAGAGGCCAGGAACGGGAGACGCCAGCCCCAGGACAGTAGCTCCTGCCTGGGCAGCTGGGCCAGCGCCGTCCAGGTGAGGGTGCTCAACGCGAGGCCGACCGGGAACCCCAGCAGCGGCCAGCTGCTGTACCATCCGCCCCGGCCCSGTGGGGCGTTCTCCACCGCCAGCAGCACCCCGCCGCCCCACTCGCCGCCGATGCCGATCCCCTGCAACACGCGCAGCACGATCAGCAGCGCGGGGGCCAGCACCCCGACCTGGTTGCTGGTAGGCAGCAGGCCGACGAGAAACGTGGCCATCCCCATCACGCCGAGAGTCAGCACCAGGATCGACTTGCGCCCGACCCGGTCGCCGAGGTGTCCGGCAAGCAGGCCACCGATTGGCCGGGCCAGAAAGCCGGCTGCGTAGGTCGCGAACACAGCCAGGATCTGGGCCTGAGGCGAGCTCTTAGGGAAGAACAGCGGCCCCAGTACCAGCGCCGACGCGGTGGAGTACAGGTAGAAGTCGTACCATTCGATGGCGCTGCCGATCATGCTCGTCAGCAGGATCCGTAGCGCCGACCGGTCCCGGTTATGGGGGGTCGGCAAATGTCTGCTCCTCAACATCGGGGACGGGTTCATGTGGGTGAGCCCGGATCAGACGTCCGTAGTGGACGTACTGGTCCGAGCGGGCGCCGGGGCGCACCCGCAGCTGAGACGCGGAACCARCCGCACGCCGAAGACGGTTACCCGGGTGTCGCCCGGTCCGGGGTTCAGGGCCTCGTTTACYGCCATATCGGCGAAGCCCGCGATGTCTACCGCCACGGTCGACAACGGCGGCGCGGCGAACTCACCTTCCKGTAGCCCGTCCATGGCCAGCACGGCCAGGTCGTCGGGCACCCGCACCCCCGCAGCCCGCGCCGCAGCGAGCACCCCGTGCGCATGCTCCTCGGTGGTAGCGAAGATCGCGTCCGGCTGGTAGCTGCCCGCTATGGCCGCCAGCGTAGCGCGCATGGCCTCGGCACGGAGGAAGCCGCTGCGCAGCACCGAGGTGACGGGGGCGCCCGCAGCCCRCAGCGCGGCGGAGAACCCCCGCTCGCGGTCGGCCACCGGGGACTCCCGGTCCGGACCGCTCAGACACAGCGGCCTCTTACGGCCATGGCCGACCAGGTGCTCGGCGGCCAGCCAGCCCCCTCGGTAGTCGTCGCCGATGACCAGCGGCCCGTGGAAGCCGATGACTCGCTTGTGGAGCAGCACCACTCGGCAGTCCAGCATCGACAGGACGTGTCGGATCCCGGGGGTATCCGCGGAGTTGACTACGATGAGCGCGGCGGGGGAGAGCCGTGAGAATGCGTCAAGGTAGTGCTCTTCCGCGCTAGGGGAAAACGCCGTGTTGCCTACCAGCAACAGGTGTCCCCGGCGGGCCGCTGCCCGCTCGACCGCGTGGACTAACCGTGCGAAGAACGGGTTGGCTGCGTCGGGCACCACCAGCCCCAGCAGCATTACCCCGCGCATGCTCAGCCCTCGGGCCAGGGCGTTGGGCCGGTACCCCAGTTGCTCAATCGCAGCTAGCACTCTGGCCCTCGTGGCGCCCGCGACCGGTCGCGGGCCACCGTTGACCACGTAGCTGACCACTGCCGTCGAGGTGCCCGCCAACCGCGCCACGTCGTCGCGGGTGACCCGCCCGCCCGCCACCGGCTCACGCTCGCGCACAGTCGGGCCGGCCGGCAGCCGAGCGGCCAGTTCAGTGGCTTGAGTCCTGATCGTCATGGTTGCGCTGCTCTCGACAGGCTGCTACGACGCGGGGCGCGCACCTGCTCGACGACCGCCACCGGCAGCCGGCGGCGTTGCCGGACCACCCTCCAGCAGCGACTGAACCGGCTCGGGGGGCGCCTGCGGTCAGCGACCATTAGGCCCAACCAGGTCCGGGCCACCTGCGGGCGCGGGCCGTCGACCATTCCGCACCGCTCGCCGGCCACCCAGCCTGCGTCGTCCACCGCAGGCAGCGTGCCCGCCGCACGTTAGTCGGGTACGTGCCGCCCGAGTTCCGCGCGCAGCGCGGTGGGCAGCCGACGCTGATCGTCGAGGGCGAGGATGATCGTGTCCGGGGCCAGTCTACGACCGTCGAGCGAACCCGTAGAGCTGCAGCCGCGGGGTGCAGGTGAATGGCGCAACAGCGTGCCCCTGACGCTCCGCCGGCCACCCTCGCCGCGGGTGGGAGCCCGCCCGCCTCACTCACCGGCCACCGGGTAGACCGTTGGATCGTCCAAGGGAACCTTGAGCCAGGAGAGCATCTGCCGCAGCTGATGGTAGGYGGCGAGCCGATGTTCGTCGGAGTCGGCCTCCTCGGCGGTGCGTACCGGCTCCCACATCCTGCGCACCATTGTGGGCCCCAGTTCCAGTAGCCCCGCGCTGCCGCCGGTGGCCCATCTCGCCAGCACGTAGCGCACCAGCGCGCCGACCGGGATCTCCAGCCTGCTCGCCAGGGTGCTCACCGTGGTCAGCGGTTCGAGCCGGGTGTAGTCGGCGACCTCGGCACGGAAGTTGGCATCCGGGTCTTCCGCGGACCACTCCCCGCGCCAGCGCAGCAGCCGTACCACCGGCACGCCCTCGGCGTCGGTCCACGAGGATGCGTCAAGACTCATCCGAACCCCTTCGCGGGGCCTGGCCGAAGAACCCGTAGGGCGAGCGTTCCGCCGGGTCGTTAACCAGATCGTAGAGCTCCACGTTCTCGGTTCCGCGTTCCCAGATGATCTTGTGGTCGGGTTTGCGGACCGCGGTGAGCGCCTTGAGGTGGCGCCAGCGCGGGTCTGCCTTGGCGAGTTCGAGCCGGTAGAACGTCTCGCAGTAGGCGGGCAGGTCCTCGGCGGTGGTGCCCGACTTCATCATTGGCACCAGCGACACCCCGTCGGTCTCCGGCGCGGGAACGTCCACTAGTTCCAGGATTGTGCTCATCACGTCGGCCAGCCGAACCTGGCTGTCCACCACAGTGCCCGGCGAGCCTGCCCACGACGCACGCACGATCAGCGGGACTCGTTGGGTCACGTCGAACAGCAGGGTGCCGTGCCCACGCTCCTCAGGATGGCCCAGCTCGCCCGCATGGTCGTCGGGGTACCAGCCGCCGAGGTCCTCGCCGTGGTCGGAGAACAGCACGACAGCGGTGTCCTCGAGGACAAGGCCGCGCTCGACCAGCCCGTCGAGCAGGTGTCCGACGCTGCGGTCCATGTAGGCGACTTCGCCCTCGTAAGGGTTGCGCACGGGAATGCCCACGTCCTCCGGTGGTTCATAGGGCCAGTGGGAGTCGAAATAGTGCGCGAACAGCAGCACCGGCCTCGGCCCTTGGCGCTCGAACCACCGCAACGCCCGTTCGGTGACCATCGGCGCCCGCTTCATCGCGGTGCCGCGCAGTTCGACGTCGACCACCCGCAGCGCGTCACCACCGTCGGCCAACGGGGGAACCCAATCGTCATAGTGGTCGAAGCCGCGGCCGAGACCGTMCCAGGCGTTCATTCCAGGTGAGGCGACGACCGCGCCGGTGGCGTACCCCTGCTCTCGCAGCACCTCGGCGAGTGTMGTCACCTCAGAGTTCATCGATTCCTGGAACAGGTGTCGCACCCCGTGTACCGGTGGCTGCCTGCCCGACAGCACCGTGGCATGGCTGACCGGGGTTAACGGTGAAGAGGATATCGCCTGACTGAACATGACGCTGGACTCGCTGAGTCCGCGCAACGTCGGGAAGATTCCTGAGTATGYGACGTCGGCGCGCAGCGTGTCCAGGGAAATAAGCAGAACATTTTTGCGCGATGTGCTCTTTTGTGACATGCAGATGGAGTTCCCCTCGCGCGCCGAAGATGACCTCTCGCTCAGTCGAGTCTAGGGCGGTCGGCGCTCGGTAGCAAGGCCCAGGCCATATATACGACTGACTCCCCTGTCTGTCGAGGCGCGCGTCCTTCATCGGCTGCGGGGAGCCGCTCGTGGTTGGCCTGGTAGACCTACATGAAGCTGCTTTCGAGCAGATCATAAATTGATCCCTGGTGGGTCGCGGGGAAGAGGATGGATCAGGTGGCAGTACCGATAACGAGACGGGCAGGTAACTAGAGTTTCGCAGTTTTCTTGATCCAGATCAGTGTCTGGCAACGGCTGGATAATTTTCCCGATTGCTTTCGGGTGGATGATTCCCTGGTGCCTGCCGGTGGTATCGCGGTGCGTGGCGGAGGGGTGGAAGGCCAGCGCGAGGGGCTGGTGGCGGGAGCATCAGCGTTTCCTGTACCAACCCGAAAGTTGGACGCCGATGCTCCCGGACGTGACGATACCGGTTTCTCTGGCGGTGCTGCTGGAGGGTTTCCGGCCGTGTTTCACCGCGCCGTCGTTCCGGACGTTCCGGGCGCTCGTCGTGGGGATGCTCGCCACCGGCGGGCGGCGCACGGTGTGCGGGATGCTCGTCGGCGCGGGCCTGTCCACGCTGTGGCCGCACGACCGGGCGCACCGGTTTTTCGCGCGGGCGGTCTGGTCGCCGGAGAAGGTCGGCCTGGCGCTCGCCCGGCTCGTCGTCGAC